>CAUZTK010000033.1:0-20215 GCA_963582395.1 Planctomycetota bacterium
CGGCATTTTTGTCGATCGCAGCGGCAACGTTTACATCGGCGATAGCTCAAACCACCGAGTCCGCAAGCTGATCGTTCGCTGATAAAACCGGTGATTGGGAAGCGATCCGGCAGCAATTACTATGGGAGGTCACAGGTGGCCCGACCGACTTGCGGTTGGGTGCCGTCAGGCACAAGAAACCAGTCCCTCGACAGACAACATGAAAGGATGTCCTTAGTTCTGATTTGAAAGCGAATGGCGCAGGATTCTTGTCGCCGTGCGACCCGGCCACGAGATGGCCGGGCCACCCCAATCCTCTCTTCCTGCCAGAAACTGGTCACACATACGTCGATTGCGAGTCTCCCCTGCCATTCTAACGGACAATGCTCAACTGGTTCGCGTGATCGACGTGGTCGTGTACCGGTCGACGCGCACCGTCGGCGACCAATAGTCGGGCGACAGTCCCGCCTTCTGCTTGACAGTGGACAAAAAGTTCAGCCGGTCGGGTATCTTCTTCCAGACAGCCGGCAGCAGCGTGCCCCGGCGGCTGCCTTCATAAACGATCAGCCCGTCAATTCCGGGCCGCAGTTGTTCGAGCAGATCGGTCTCCGAATCGAACGAAACCGGCTGCGGTGGGCTGAGAATCGAAATCTGAATGGAGAGCCGATCAGCTTCGTACAGCGTCAGCGGCGAGAAACGAGGATCGAGGAATGCGGACGAATACGTGTTGTGGGCAACGTCGACCACCAACGGACGCGTCGCCCGCAGGGAGCCCATACAGCCCCGCAGCTCGCCAGAAATCGTAAGTGTGACAAAGGTCGCCCGCGACAATTGTAGCAGCTGTGCGTAGTCGCCGAGATTGATCTCCGGTTTCATGCCGTACGACAGACCGCGCTGAATGGCCGCTTCGGCAACCACGAACAGCGTCTGTTCATGTTCCGTGGCGAGTTGCTCGTCGTCCATGGCTGACGAATCGGCCGATGAAATCTCCTCGGCTTCACCGGGCGGATCGTCTGGGAGGGTTTCTTGGGCAACCACCGACGCACGGCTGCCCGCGCTTTTCGCCGAAGCCGTTTCGTCTGCGGCGAGCACGTAAGCTCCATAGCCGACGACCCGTTCATGTGAGCCGGCGGTGTCGCCCGAATTCCGCAAATCGATGGTGCGGGCCTTGAGACCACGTTCCTCAGCGGCGCGAAGCAAACCGCCAATCGGTAGAAACCCACAAGCCCGGTCTCCCCGCAGATCGCCGATTCGGGATTCTTCAATCGTCTTGGACGTTTCACCGTCGAGCCTGCAGGCCGTCTCGTAATCGTGGTAATGGCTTAGGTCGGAACTAATCACGATCAGCGTTTCCGGCCCGCCCCACAACAGCTCGATCACCTCGGCCACCTCTTCGGGAGTCGTCTCTCCCACGACCAGCGGGACGACTTTGAACTCGCCGAGCGTTACTTGCAGAAATGGAAAATGGACTTCCAGGCTGTGTTCGCGGGCATGGGCCTCGTCGAGCACCTGGACCTGCGGCAGCTTCAGCGCAGCGGCAACGGCTTCGGTATCGACATTCACCGGCCCCAACGGCGTCTCGAACACGTCGGCGCTGCTGGCCGCCAGTCCGCGGAACGGCACAAAATGTGCTGGCCCGAGCAGCACCACATGCCCAATCGTTCCCTGCAGTGGTTGCAACTGTGCGTATCCGCTGCCGGCGACAGGACCGGAGTAGACATACCCGGCGTGCGGTACAATAATTGCTTTGGGAGGGGCGGTTTCCGTCGCGGCGGCGGCGGCGACGTATTCTCGAACCGCCGCGCGAAGCTGGCGGGCGTCGTCGGGATAGAATCGCCCGGCAACGGCAGCCTGTCGAACGACTGTCATCGAGTTCGGTGCTCCGTCAATTCACCTCCGCTGGCAGAACCAGATATCGCCAAGCCGGACCGGCACCAGCCTTACATCGTCCGGCCCAATTAGTCAGATCGAGAAGATAGTATCCAAATTCGTTACGTGCCGAAGGAGCAAGCCGTGAGCTTTCAGGGGCAGTCCGTTGTACCGACCCGATACTGGCACAAACTTGACGACGGTCGCATTCAGTGCGACGTTTGTCCGCGTTACTGCGCGCTGCACGAAGGCCAGCGCGGGTTCTGCTTTGTGCGGGCCTGTCAGGACGATCAAATTGTGCTGACGACTTATGGACGATCGAGCGGATACTGTATCGACCCGATTGAAAAAAAACCGTTGAACCATTTTCTGCCGGGAACACCGATTCTCTCGTTTGGCACCGCCGGATGCAACCTCGGCTGCAAGTTCTGCCAGAACTGGGACATCAGCAAATCGCGCGACGTCGATACGCTGGCCGACTCGGCGTCGCCGACGCGCATCGCGCAGGCCGCCCGTCAACTCGGCTGCAACAGTATCGCCTTTACCTACAACGATCCGGTCATTTTTTTGGAATATGCAATCGACGTGGCTGCTGCCTGTCATGAAGTGGGCATCAAAACAGTCGCGGTCACCGCGGGCGAAATCTGTCCCGAGCCCCGCGAGGAGTTCTTCCGCCACATGGATGCCGCCAACGTCGATCTTAAAGCGTTCAGCGAGCGGTTCTACCGGGAGATTTGTTTGAGTCATTTGCAGCCGGTGCTCGAGACGCTGATCTATCTGAAACACGAAACCGACGTCTGGCTCGAAGTGACCACCTTGCTGATTCCCGGCGAGAACGACTCGAACGCGGAACTACACGAGCTGACTCGCTGGGTTGTCGAGAAGCTGGGCCCCGACGTTCCGATTCACTTTTCCGCCTTTCATCCCGACTTTCGCATGTTGAACAAACCTCGCACCCCGCCACAGACGCTCAGCCGGGCCCGGCAAATCGCCCTGCGAAACGGCGTCCGCCACGCCTACACGGGAAACGTACACGATGCTGAAGGCGGCAGCACACGCTGTCACCAGTGTGGGAACATTGTCATCGGCCGCGACTGGTATGTGCTCGGCGAATGGAACCTGACCAATCGCGGGCAGTGCACATTCTGCGGTACTCAATGCGCCGGAGTGTTCGACGGTCCGCCCGGCACATGGGGATCACGACGGCAGCCGGTGCGCCTACAAGACTTCGCCAACCGGACTGTTTAACCAGTATTTCGTCGAAAATTTACGCCGATCAACTCTTGTCTTCCAGCGACTAAATTCATATCCTCCAAGACGAATCGAGACAAGCCCAAGTGGCGGAATTGGCAGACGCGCTAGGTTCAGGACCTAGTGTCCGTAATGGACGTGGAGGTTCGAGTCCTCTCTTGGGCACTGGAATTGACGACAAACTCGCTGAAGATGGGGAATGTTGGAAGCCTGTCTCTTGTTCATTGCAATCGTCGGGACGTACCGACCGTTTTTTCGATCAGTGACGTCGAATCGCAATCAATATGGGTGACGGGAACGGACAACTTGATGGCTGATTCTACTGGCCCGCTGACTGGCTCAAAATGATGCCACTGGCCAGCGAACAGTGGACGTGTTCCACAACACGACGATCACACGGCATACCATCAGCTTACCAAACCCCGCCCTATAAGGTCATGTACGGGTGAATTAACTACGTGACGACAACTCCGAAATGTCCCAAATGGTAAATTGGAAGAATTAGGGGAATTGACATTTCTGTCTCTTGGATGCTTGGCAGCGTCCTCGTACACCGGTATTCTGAAAACTGTGAAATGCTATCTGTCAAGTTGTCGGAAAGGACTATGGCTCTCCGTGCTGGGAGTGGCCACGCTGGCCGCTTTGTTGGTCTCGTGGCTGACCGTAGACCGAGATGGTTCCACGGACACTTCTTCTACTTCTGGCACACCCCACAATCGCCCGATCGAGAAACCTGATTTCGGCTATGTGGGTTCCGATGCTTGTCGATCGTGCCACCCGCACGAGTACAAGACATGGCACGCGTCCTATCACCGTACGATGACGCAAGTTCCGAAGCCCAGCAACGTCGTTGCTGACTTTGAGAACGTCATCCTGGAAACTAAGGGCAAAAACTTTCACCTACAACAACGGGACGGACAGTTCTGGGTCGAAATGGACGATACCGACCCGTTGCAGACCCTGCCCGCTCCGCGAGTGACGCGGCAGATCGTACTCATGACCGGCTCGCACCATGAGCAGGACTTCTGGTACGAGACCGGCTTTGGCCGGGGGGTGGGCCGGTTGCCATTCGTGTATCGCCTCGCTGAGCAGAGGTGGATTCCTGATGTTTCGGTATTCCTCACGCCACCAGGAGCGGGGGCGTTTGGTCGGTGGAACACCACTTGTATCAATTGCCATACGACACTGGGGCGACCTCGGATTCGAGGACTTGGCATGGCGGACACGGAAGTCGTCGAATTCGGGATCTCGTGCGAAGCATGTCACGGGCCGGGTGAAGGGCATGCCCGGCGATACCGGGAACTGCAAGAAGCTTCGCCCCTGACTACCTCCGCCGGGTCGGTTGACGCGATCACCGCGGACGAGATCATCAACCCGTCCAAGTTGGAACCTCATCGAGCGTCTGAGGTTTGTGGTCAGTGTCATGCACGGTATCTGGTGCCTTCCGAGGAGCAAAAACTTTGGTCAAAAAATGGATTTTCTTTTCGCCCGGGACAGAAACTGGCCGATTCGCGCATCGTGATTCGAGCTAGCCATGTCCATGAACAGCCCGAAGTTCTGCGTCTACTGAAGGACAAACCTGATTTCCTGAAAGAACGTTTTTGGCCCGATGGCATGGTGCGAGTCATCGGTTCCGAATACACCGGGTTGATCGAATCGCCCTGTTTTCAACGTGGCGATCTGACCTGTTTGTCGTGTCACAGAATGCATCCTGATAAGGATGATCCCCGCCCCTTGAAGCAATGGGCCAACGACCAACTGCAAGATGGCACGCAATCGAACCAAGCCTGTCTTCAGTGCCATTCATCTGTCGGTGAGCAATTGGAGGCGCATACGCACCATTCGGCCGATTCCGTTGGCAGTCGGTGCTATAACTGCCACATGCCACCCACCACGTATGGCTTGCTCAAGGCTGTCCATAGTCACCACATCGACAGTCCCAGCCTGACACCCAGTCTGAGTGCCGGCCGTCCCAACGCGTGTAACTTGTGTCATCTGGACAAGTCGCTGGAATGGACAAATGAGCATTTAACCGGCTGGTACGACATCGAACGCAAACAACTCACGGACTTACAATCCGGGGTGCCGGCTTCGGTTCTGTGGGCACTTCGTGGTCACGCTGGTCAGCGAGCCCTGATGGCTTGGGCCATGGGCTGGCCGCCGGCTCAGCAGGCGTCGGGCAAAAACTGGCAGGGGCGAGTTCTGTCGCAATTGCTACAGGATCCCTACGATGCCGTCCGCTTCATTGCTTATCGATCGCTGCGCACTTTACCAGGATTCAAAGGGTTCCAGTACGATTTTCTCCAAGATCCACCTGCTCGCAAATTGCGCAGCAAGCGTGCCTTAGCCGACTGGGTCGACCAGCGGAAGTCGGTTGGCAAGTCGATAGACCTCACCGAACTGCTCAAAGCTCCAGCCGGGTCAACACCCGCTGAACTCTTCGACCTGTTGCTGTCAGAGCGCGACGATCGGCGCATCAGATGGACGGAATAATTGGGAGCCTTCAGCAAGAAAAGAAGGCTCTTATTCGGTTTTGGGTTGATCTTAACTTGGCTTCGGCCCGCTAGTGGTCTGCGTGGTCAAGGTGGATTGGGGAATGAATTCATGCCTTCCGACAACACTGAAAAGCACTTTTTTGGATCCCTGATCGTCTTGGTCAAACCATCGACGCAAAATCGAATAAGAGCCATTTGTAACACAGCAAGTCATTGCGACCACTCAACAATAATCACCGTCGAACGACAATCGGAACAAACCGGGAGGAACATGACACGATGACGGCAATCGATGAGAACAGAATCCTGCTGCCTAAACATACGCGCCGCGAGTTTCGGGAACGAATGCAGGCTGGCGAGCTGAAGGCCTGCATCATCCCCGTCGCCGCCACCGAACAACATTTGGAACATTTGGCCATGGAGCAAGATTGGCGAAGCGTCATGCACGTTTCCACTCAGGTCGCGCAGAAGCTCATGCCACATGTGATGATCGCACCTGCCATGAACGTCGGCATCAGCGAACATCACATGCGTCATATCGGCACCATCAGCGCCATGCCTGGCAGTTGGCTGTCGCTGCTGTTCGACGTAATCCGCAGCATGCATCACGCCGGCTTTACGAACATCTTGGTGCTGAACGGACACGGCGGCAACGTCGCCCCTTGTCAGGGAATGTGGAAACAGTTTGTGCAGCGCCTGGAGATCAATTTGCACTTCCAGTCGTACTGGGATTTTCTGCCGAAGCAAATCGCCGACGCCAATCTCCGCACGCAGCGCTGGCCCGGCCACGCACAGGAATTCGAGACGGCTTTTGCGCTGGCGGTCTTCCCGGAAAACGTCCGTCGCGATGCCATGCAGGATCAGGCTGACAAGGAACCGTTGGAAGCGACGGCTGAAGCGGGACAGGTCATGATCGACGCCATCGTCGATAAGCTGGCGAAGTTCGTCTCCGGTATGATCGACGGAAGCGAAGTCGCCGAAATTCCGCCATTCAATCCGTGACCGTCCGCGAGCACGACCGGGCCGCAGAGGCACTCGGCCCTTGGTCGTTCAAACGCGCGAATTTCTTGTCATTTCAGTTTGTTCGCTCGGCGATGAAACTGGGCGCAGCCCCGAACCGTCGGGTTGCAGCGGCGTGGGAGAGGCCGGTTCCTCTTCCGGACTGGCGTCTGAAAGCAGTGTTCGGCCGGTACCGAAGTCCTCGGCCGATTGTCCCGTAATATGTTCACCATTTAGTTCAGAGAGTTGTGCGAGCAGGCTGCGGATGACGTTTTCCGCAGTGATTTTTTCCTTGGTCCAGCCGTCGCGGGTGTCACGCCAGGCAGCGTCTCGGCGGTCGAGCACTTCCGCCTCTTGGCGGACCTGTTCTTGCCAGAGCCGAAGTTGATCGTCGCGTTGCGCGATCAATCCAGTCAGTTTTTGCCGCTCTTCACGAAACTCGTCTTTCTGGCGTTGTAAGAGAACGCGGGCTTCGACCAGTTCCTGCTGCTGGTGTAAGATTCCCTCGTGCAGGGAACGGTCATTCTCGGACAGGTCGGCGCGAACTTCCTCGACCCGTTTTTTGGCGACGTCGTCACCGGCGGCCTGTGTCAACTGGGCCCACGTTTCTTCGGCAGCCATCCGCATCTCCAAAGTATTGCGATGCGTTTCCTCCAACTCTGTGCGCAGTTGGTCGAGACGGATTCGCCGCCCCTCCAGGCTCTCGGCATGCAAGGTGAGCAGGTCATGCTGACGGCGGATCTCCGCCTGTTGTGATTGCCGCTCTCGATCCCGGACTTTCGATTCCTGGCGGAGACGGTCTTTGTCCCGAAGGGAATCGTTTTCGATCGCGCGCCGCGAGTTGGCGAGCAGTTCATGCTCGCGCCGAAGAGACATCTCTCGCTCATCGAGCAGTGCGCGGTAATGGTCCAGTTGATTCGACCTCAGCCGGAGCAACGTTTCGCAACGCTGCATCTCGGCCTGCGTTGTCTGCTGCTCCAACAGCAGCTCCCGCTGTTTGGTCTCGAGTTCCTGGCGCGCTTTGTGCAGGTGTTCCTGTTGAAATCGCACGCGGTTGTCGAGGACGGCCCTTTGCTGCTGGAGTTGGCGGCGGTCGGCTTCACACTCCTGTTCGAATAGTTGACGCTCGTCGGCGAGTTGCCGCTCACGCTCATTTTTCTGCTGCTGCAACTCCTCCTGCGATCGTCGAACCGCCGCTTCCGTCAGTTCGCGCTTGTTTTGAATTTCCGACATCTTAGCGTCGTGCTGTGCCAGCCACTCGTCCCGCTCGTGTTTCTGTTCGTCCCGTTCGCGTTCCAGCTCGTTGGTCAGGTTTTGCCACAGTTCTTTTCGTTCATTTTCCAGCTTGCGGCGAACGTCCTGGAGTGCCGCTTCGTGCTCCTGATCGTTCTTCTGGATCTGATTGTGCAGTTGTCGCCGTTCGGCTTCGAGACCTCGCTGCGCCTGCTTCAGTGCGGCCCGCTCGACCTGCAATTCGCGTTCGGCGTGCAGTTTGAGGTGACCACGTTCGACCTCCAGTTCTTGGCGGACCTGTGCTACCTGCTGTTCCTGGTGTTCCAAATCGGCAACGAATTTCTCACACGCAGTGAATTTGTTTTCAAAATCAGCCTGCTTGACGCACAGCTCTTCTTCGCGGTCCAACATCTCCTGCTCGAACTGATGCACCCGCAAGCGAAGATTGCGGCGATCCTGATCCAAAGCGGACCGATGTTCGTTCAAGGCCAACTCGCGGCGGTCCAATTCGTTTTCCTGATCCTGCAGTTGCTCGGCAATCTGACTCGCCTGTAACAGCAGTTCTTTTTGCTGGCGAGAAATGCGAGGAATCGGTCGAATCGGCGGTTGTTGCTCGATGGATTCCCCAGAAGCCGCAGCTTCCTTGGCTGGCGTCGATGAAATGTCGGGCGGCGAATCGGCCCAAACATCTCCATCGTGGGCCGGATCGACTCGATGCTCTGTTCCGGACGCAGACTCAAGACGTGACGGCAATTCCACGGAAACGGGCCGGTCGCCGTCCGTCCCGATTACCGCGTGCGGATCGGGGATGAAATTCGGTCCGGCCGATTTTTGCTCCGCAGCCGATTCTGACGCCGTCGTCTTTTCGATTGTCAGCGGGTCGGGGTCGGAGTGACTTTTCTCGCTCATGATGGGAATCCTTTCCCGCAACGAGCAAACATGGAACCGATAGTTTCAAGACGCAAGTCCCGATGCGGAACATCGGAAGTCGAACAGCCACCGTTGGCAGATTGGCTTATGAGAGATGGCTGTCCAATGAGGCGGCAAACTTATCTTTCGGCGTCACGCCCACAAACCGCTCGACGACCTCGCCCCCTTTGAACAACATCACGGTGGGAATAGCGCTGATTTGATGGTTTGTCGCCGTCTGTGGATTCTCGTCGGTGTTCAGCTTTCCAATACGAACCTTTCCCTCGTAATCTCCGGCAAGATCTTCAATGGTGGGCATCATCATTTTGCACGGCCCACACCAGGGAGCCCAGAAGTCGACGAGTACTGGCTCGGTTGCCTCGAGCACGTCGGTCTGGAAGTTGTGGTCGGTAAATTCCAGGACGTTTTCGGCCATTGTTGGTATTTTTCCTTATTCTTATTCCTCGGTAACTACTAATCACCGGCGACGATTCTCTCTTGTTATTCTAGTTTCAAAGGTCGAGCTACCGCTTGCGGCTTAGCGGGCCGTCACGGCCCGCAGAACTTCCGAATTATAGGAAAATGGTCTATCGTGTCAATGTTTGCGTTTCTGAACGATCTCCCAAAAAATTGGCCAAATCATGGGATTTGGTGATCGGCAGCCCCATCATGCTCATTCCCGGTCGCCAGCAATCCGAAAGTCGATCACATGGGGAGGACATCCGTCTCGACACATTCGAGAGGACCAATACAAAGCACGTTGCGGGCCACCTCCAAGAGATTGATTTGGGCCAGCCCAGCAGCCTCGACATCCCTCCAAAACCGCCTCGACATCCCAGCCCAATGCTGAAAAATAGACGACATGGGATTTCCCAGCAGTTTGAGCTACCGTTTTTCGACCTGGTTGTACGATTGGTCTGTCACATGGTTCCACACACTCGGTTGTGGATCAGCGTCTTGTTTCTCGCAATTGTGGCGTTCAGCCAGTTCGAGGAATCGGCTTCTGGGCAAAATCCCTCGAATAGCAACACGCCCGAGCTGCCGATTGTCGAATTCAATGCACAACTGTTGAATTTAGTGATCGATCGTACACATTGTGTTCTCGACTCGGAACGAGATTTGATGATCCGCGTCCTCGAACACGCAGGCCAGATCGATTACGTTTTGCAGCGGAAAGCCTCTCAGGAATTACTCGAAGGGTGTCGGAGTCGGATGCCGGAATTCAGCAGTCGATCCGACACTCGTCTATTCCTCGAAGAAATGCTCCGCTCTCCAGAGCGTTACCGGGGCAAACTTGTGACGCTACACGGTTACGTTGATAAGGTGTTTCAGAAGCGCAGCGAGCAACAAATCACTCTGTTCCAACTCAGACTGTACACGGAAGCCGCAGAGACAAGTCCCGTCGACATTTTCTCGCTGCGGTTGCCCGACAATTGGCCAACCGGGATCTCGGTCATCGACGACGTTTCGGTCACCGGTTACTTCTTCAAAATCAGCGAACACCGAGATGAGAAAACGGGGGAAGCGACCTACGTTCCGGTCATTCTGGCCCGACAGGTCGACTGGCAGCCAACACTGGCACCTGGGAAAATCAGCATCGACCCCACGCTGTGGGATGGCCGTGTCAAACACAAGTCGAGGGGTGTCTCCCAGACGGAGCGCGACCTGTACTACTGTGTGCTGAAACACGCCGGCGACGGCAACTACAAACAGCAAAAGGCGAAAGCCCGCAGCCATCGGCTGACGCGGATCGAAAAGTACCGCGAGGAAGCGACCGCGGAACTCGATTCGCTCAAAACATGTATGAAACGATTTCGTCAGAAAAATCCGGGCAGAGACGCCGAGTACCTGCTGCAAGTGGCCGACGCAAAACAACGTTACCGGCGGAAGTTACAGCGGTATCGACAGTATCGGGAGAAGCCGAACCTCTTCCCGGCCTACGGTGACCTGTTTTTCCATGCCGAGTCGTTCCAGGCCCAGTTGGTCACGCTGCGGGGCCAGTTGCGGAGCATCAAGAAGTTTCCCGCCGACAAGAACCGCTACGGACTGACTACACTCTACGAGGCTTGGTTTTACACGGCAGATTCTCAGAATAACCCAGCCGTGGTCGTCTGCACCTCGGTCCCCGCAGACCTGATGAGTCGAGCGCACAGTCAGGGAGACCGGCTGAACGAGCCGATTTCGATGACCGGTTATTTCTTCAAAATGTACGGCTACGAAGCGCAGGATGCGAACCGGGTCGCCCCGATGTTTCTCGCTCAGCGGCTGGAATGGCTTCCGATCGCCAGACAATCAGCGCCGATCTCGCCGCGATCTGCTTTCGCGATCTTCGCAGTCCTTGCGCTCGCCGCTGGCTGGTTCCTCTTGCGAGTTGCTCGCATCGGCAAGAGGTACCGTGTCCGGCGTGCCGAATGGGATTCCGAACCGGCCAACCTCAACCTGCCGACGTCCCCACGGCCCCCAGACTCGGCGGAAATCAGCTTTGAGGGGATCGAAGCGATCGAGGAGCCCGATTTTCGCAGCGACGGGCCTGTTGAGGCCGAAGCCCACGAAAAACCGTCGGCCGAACCTGACGTCTAAATTGACTGTCCATAGATTTCACACAGATTGAAACGACACCAATGCCGATTGTCCGTCCCGTCACCGAACCGTTTGACCGACCGATTCGGCTGGGGGTGTTGATTTCCGGCGGCGGCAGCACCTTGACCAATTTTGTCGAGAAAATTAGCGCCGGCCAATTGAACGCCGAAATCGCGATCGTCATTGCCAGCCGGGCGGCCTGTGACGGCGTTGCGCGAGCCCGGCAGGCCGGACTCCGCTGCGAAGTTATTCCCCGCCGTGAGTTTGACTCCGTCGAAGCATTCAGCCGAACGGTTTTTGACCTTCTGCGGGAAGCGGCGGTCGACCTGGTAACGCTGGCCGGTTTTTTGTCGCGACTGGAGATTCCCACTGATTTTCGCTTGCGGGTGATGAACATTCACCCGGCACTGATCCCGTCGTTTTGTGGACCCGGATTCTATGGCCAACGGGTTCACCAGGCGGTGATCGAGCGGGGTGTCAAGGTGACCGGCTGCACGGTCCATTTTGCCGACGACATCTATGACCACGGGCCGATTGTGCTGCAGCGGACAGTCTCGGTTGAGGATGACGAAACACCCGAATCTTTGGCCACCCGGGTTTTCGCCCAGGAGTGTGAGGCATACCCTGAAGCCATTCGCCTGTTCGCCGCCGGTCGGATGGAAATCGATGGAGACCGAGTCCGTATTCTTTGACGGACACCGCTTGTGAAGAGCGGCTGCGGGCACCGGCCTGACGGAACACGCATAGAATTGTTGGGTGTTCGGCACTTTATTTGCCGGTTGAATGCTTCCCCCTCTCGATTGGCTCGTGGCGTTGATTCCGGTCAACACGCCATCCGGTGAACGCCGCTGGCCAGTGGCTTCCAATTTGGTTCTTCCGGCCGTTTCAACGCAATCACGTTTCAATGCATTCACGGACTGAAGCTTGGTGTTGTCATAATTATTGACATATAATGAATGATTATGAACTATAATGAAATTATATGAAAGTTATTATTGTATTCTAGATTGATTGATGGCATACTGATCGTCGATACAAGCGAAATTCGGGGCAGGAACCGAGGGAATGCTGCTTGACGAGCGAAGAACAAGGATATCTCATCTCATTGAACACAAAGGTTTTGTGTCACTACATGAGTTATCCGAACAGTTCAAGGCCAGCGAATCAACAGTTCGAAGGGATTTGGAATATCTTGACGGATTAGGACATATTCGGCGCACCCGTGGTGGTGCCGCCTACGTGGGAGAGTCGCTGACGACGTTCGAGGAGAGACGCTCACGGGCGATCGAGCAGAAACGGCAAATCGCCAAAGCGGCGGCGGAACTGATCGAGTCCGGAGAAGCGATTCTGCTGGACGGGGGGACGACGACGCTTGAAGTGGCCAAACAGATTATCGGGAAGTCGTTGCAGGTGGTCACCAATTCGTTGCCGATTGTCAACCTGCTCGTCAATCAGCCGCTAATCGAGTTGATCGTAATTGGTGGCTACCTGTATCCGAAAACATGCGTGGCCTTGGGGCCGACGGCGGTGGCTGCCTTGTCGAAGGTGAATGTTCGCAGATTAGTCATGAGCGTCGGCGGGATTACGGAAAAGGGGCTGTTTAACAGCAACGCCCTGCTGGTGGAAACGGAACGGCAAATGATCGAAGCGGCTGACGAAGTCATGGTCGTTTCCGACAGCGAGAAGTTCGGACATTCGGCCCTGGTGCATCTGTGTCCGCTGGACATCGTCGACCGGATGGTGGTCGACTCGGGAATCACGACCTCTTGGCAGAAAACGCTCGAACAGGCAAGCGTCGAGTTAATCATCGCTGAAAACTGACAGACAAATCACACACCACCCGTCTTCCCCTCACCCGGCGGGAAAGCTGACAACGAGGACTCGTCACCGAATCTGAATTTTGCCTTCAATCACAGACTGACACCAACAGATGACGCAACTGGCAACACAATTCATCCGGGCTGACATCGAACGCGTCGTTCGTGATGTTGTGATGCAAAACTATCAGTCGTCAGGCACGGCGGCAAAACCGAATCCGCTGGTCGTGAACATCTCGGCTCGGCACCTGCACCTGACCAACGAGCACGTGCGGACTTTGTTTGGCCGGGAAGACCTGGAACCGATGCGGGACCTCTACCAGAGCGGCTTCTATGCGGCCCAGCAGACCGTGGCCATTGTAGGACCACGGCGCCGCATGCTTCCCAACGTCCGTGTGCTCGGTCCCTGCCGGGGCGATTCGCAAGTCGAGTTGGCCTTTACCGACGGGATTTCATTGGGCATCGACCTGCCGGTACGGATCAGCGGCGATATTGAAGGAACGCCCGGTTGTGTGCTCGTCGGACCGAGCGGAGTTGTCGAGCTTCGGCAGGGGGTCATCCGGGCCATGCGTCACGTACATATGGGTCCGCAAGACATCGAGTATTACGGCGTCTCGAACGGTGAGAGAATGAAGCTACGGGTCGAGTCGCAAGGCTGCACAAGTGAATTCGAGGACCTCGTGGTTCGGGCCGGCAAAAACATCAAGCTGGAGGTGCACATCGACACCGATGAAGGCAACGCGATCAATCTCGACGGTGCCGTGTCGGTCGAGCTGTTGAAGTCGGAACCGTGCCGCTGTCGGTGCTCGGCTCACTGAGAGGTTTGAAGAACCCTGCGCGGCGAAGCCGCAACCAAATCTGTCTTACGAAAATATTCGCGTTTCGTGAGAAAATTGACAAACAAATCGTACAAATCGATACCTGTGGGGAGCGACCTCACGTTGCTGCCCGTTCCATCCATCAACTTGGGGAGAGCAAACTGATGGCGAAAGTGATGGAAGCCCTGGGAATGATCGAGACGAAGGGTCTCGTCGCGTTGATTGAAGCGTCCGACGCCATGCTGAAGGCGGCCAATGTGAAGATGATCGGCTGGGAGAAGGTCGGCAGCGGTCTGGTGACGGCCTTTGTCGTCGGCGACGTGGCGGCGGTGAAGGCGGCCGTCGATGCCGGTGCCAGCGCCGCTAGCAAGATCGGCGAAGTTGTCAGCGTGCAGGTCATTCCCAGGCCGCACGAGGAATTGAGCGGCGTGCTGCCGCAAAAGGCCGCTGCGAAGTAACCGTCTGCGAGCCATGTGCCACAACGTTGATCCATCGATATTCCACAACCATAAGGGAAGAGTGATAGCATGAGCAGTGAAGCAATCGGTCTAATCGAGACGCGCGGACTCATCGCCCAAATTGAGGCTTCCGATGCGATGCTCAAGGCAGCCAACGTCAGTCTGGTTAAGCAGGTGCAAATCGGCGGCGCCTTTGTGACGACCATCATTCAGGGCGACGTCGGTTCGGTTCGGGCCGCGGTCGACGTCGGTGCGGCGGCAGCTTCGCAGGTCGGCGAGTTGATCAGCGCGCACCTGATTCCCCGCCCCGACCAGGACCTGATGAAGTATTTCGTTTGACGGCTACGAGAACGGATTTCCGACCATGAAGATTCTGGTTGCCAATCTCGGCTCGACGAGTTTTAAGTATCGGCTGTTCGAGCTGCCCAGCGAGCAACAACTGGCCCGCGGCGCCGTCGATCGCATCGGACAGCCAGAAAGCAGTTGTGTTGCCAAAGTCGGCGAACACCGCCAAGAAACGAAGACCCATATTGCCGATCATGCGGCCGCCGTTCAGCTCTGTTTGGAGCAATTGACCGATCCCGAAGATGGGTGCCTCAGCGATGTTTCTGAGTTGTCGGCCATCGGGTTCAAAGCAGTATTTGCCGGCCAGCTCAGCGATGTCCGCCGGGTCGACGACGAATTGCTGGAGGCAATGCAACGGTTGGCAGACGTAGCACCGGCTCACAATCCGCCGTATGCGAGGGCTATGCAAGAGTTGAATCATGCCTTTCCCGCGATTCCGCTGGTGGCGGCCTTGGAGACCGGTTTTCACGAAACCATTCCCGAAGAAAACCGGCTCTACGGCGTTCCCTACGAGTGGAAAGATCAGCACGGCGTACAGCGATGGGGATTTCACGGCGCGAGCCATCGGTACATCGCCGGCCGCATTGCCAAAATTCTCCAGCGCGACGACCTGCGGTTGATCTCCTGTCATCTGGGGGGCAGCAGTTCGCTATGCGCCATTCGGGCGGGCCAATCGGTGGCGAACAGTTTGGGGATGAGTCCGCAAAGCGGATTGCCGCACAACAATCGGGTCGGCGATTTCGATCCGTTCGCCCTGCCGGTGCTGATGCAAGCGACCGGAAAGGGACTCGAAGAGCTGCTCGGCGATCTGGCATCCCGCAGCGGACTGTTAGGAATCAGCGGCCTAAGCGGCGACGTCCGCGACTTGGAAAAGGCAGCGGCGGACGGCAACCAGCGGGCCGAGCTGGCACTGAAGGTGTTCTCGGCTGCGATCCGGCATTATCTGGGCGGGTATCTGGCGCTTTTGGGCGGTGCCGATGTGATTGTTTTGACCGGTGGCATCGGTCAAAACAGCCGTCGCATTCGCGAAGCGGTTCTGACCGACATGGAGTGGGCCGGCATCCACCTCAGCCGCGAGTTGAACGAGCAAGTCCAGGGGGAAACACGAATCGCCCATTTCGACAGCAACGTCGACCTGTGGGTGGTTCCCACCAACGAGGAGTTGGTGGTGGCCCGGCAGGTGGCAGAACTTCTGAAGGGTTGAAGGTTCGGGGTTGAAGGTTCAAGGTCTGCAGCGTGGAGTGCAGAGCGATGTTCGGTTTTGAGCGTCTTGAGATTTGGCGGAAGGCCATTGAGTTTGCGGACCAAGTGTACCGCGTGACCCGTTCCTTTCCAAACGACGAACGATACGGACTCACGAGCCAAATGAGACGCTCAGCGGTCTCGGTTGCAGCGAACATTGTAGAAGGAAGTGGACGCGGATCGAACAAGGAATTCGTTCGCTTCGTCGAGATTGCCTTCGGTTCACTAATGGAGACAGTCTCTCACATCGTGATCGCAATGAATCAATCGTTCCTGAGCAAGAATGATTACGAAAGCTTATACAACCGGGCCGCGCAATTAAGCAAGATACTCAGCGGTCTACGCAGTAGTCTACGTTCTCCAAAAAACAACCAATAACCACAAGACCTTCAGCCCTTAACCTTCGACAATCAACCATCATGTTTCTCGCACGCATCACAGGCAGTGTCGTCGCCACCCAAAAGGTCGAATCGATGGTCGGTCAGAAGCTGCTGATCGTCGAACCGCTGCGTGTCGACGAAGACGATCAAAGCGACCTGAAACCGACGGGACGGACGTTTGTCGTGGTCGACACGGTGGGCGCCGGCGAGGGAGAGGTGGTGTTGTGCGTGCAAGGGTCCAGCGCCCGCTTCACGCCGGAAACGAAGGAGCTTCCGATCGATGCGGCCATTGTGGGCATCATCGACCGGGTCAGCCTTGGGGCGAAGTCCATCTTCAGCGCCAGCGAATGACCAGGAAGCGCAAAGCAGTTCGGACACGGACATCGCGAGTTTGACCATCCCCTGCTCCTGACAATGAAGATCCCTGCTTCTGACAAGAAGAGACACCATGATTCAAGCCAACGAACAGGCTATTCGTACCGTGGTTCAGGAAGTGCTGGCCCAATTAGGCAAGCGACCGACTGTTTCGGGGAACGGCTCGACCCGGCCCGGCAACCACGGCGTGTTCCAATCCGTCGATGACGCCGTGGCTGCCGCCTCCGAGGGATTCGAACAGCTTAAGGCCGCATCGTTGGACGACCGGGCCAAGGCAATCAGATGCGTCCGCGACATTTGCACCAGCCAGGCCGAAGAACTGGGACGAATGGAGCTGGAAGAAACCAAAATCGGCCGGCTCGATCACAAGATCGAAAAGCTGCAGATCATCGTCAACGTGCCGGGCATGGAATTCCTCAAGTCCGATGCGGTCAGCGGAGACCACGGTTTGACCGTCACCGAGTACGCCCCGTTCGGCGTGATCGGTGTCATCACGCCGGTGACGCATTCGCTGCCGACGCTGGCCGGCAATGTGATCAACATGCTTTCGGCCGGCAACACGCTGGTCGTCAATCCGCATCCGAGCGGCAAGCGGGTGGCCTGTGAGGGGGTCCGCCGCTTCAACCGGGCTATATACGAAGCCACCGGATTGGAAAACCTGATCACCATCCTCGAAGAGCCGACGCTGGAATCGGCCGAAGCGATCTTCAACCACCGCGGCATCCGATTGTTGTGCGTGACCGGCGGACCCGGTGTGGCGCGGGCCGCGCTGGCCAGCCGCAAACGGGCCATTGTGGCCGGTCCAGGCAATCCTCCGGTGGTTGTCGATGAGACGGCCGACATCGAAAACGCCGCCCGATCGATCATCCAAGGGGCCGCTTACGACAACAATCTGCTGTGCATCGGAGAAAAAGAAGTCTTCGCCGTCGAGTGTATCTTCGAAAAGTTGATGGACGCGGTTGGACGCAGCGGCGGGTACCGGCTCAGCGCGCAGCAAATCGATCAACTGACGGCGGTCGCATTCAGCCCGCCCGAACAGCCCGGTAGACATTACGTCCTCAACCGCGAAATGATCGGACAGGACCCGTCCGTGCTGGCCTCTCAAATCGGCATGCAGATCCCGGCCGGAACGCAGATTCTTTTCGGCGAAACCGATCCCGGCAATCCCTTTGTCCCCGAAGAGCAAATGATGCCGTTCGTCCCGTTCGTCCGCTGCCGAGACGTCAAGCAGGCCATCGAATCTGCCAAACAGTTCGAGCACGGTTTCGGCCACACGGCCATCATTCACTCCCGCAACGTGCGGACCATGTCGATTATGGGCCGCTTGATGGACACCACGCTGTTCGTCAAAAATGGACCGTCGATGGCAGGGCTCGGTCTAGGTGGCGAAGGATATCTGTCGTTCAGCATTGCCACGCCGACCGGCGAAGGAGTGACCAACCCGCTCACCTTCACCCGACAACGGCGCTGCGCCCTAGTCGATGACCTACGAATTATTTGAGGTTTGTCAGTGGTCCGTTGTCAGTGGTCAATGGATACGGATCGCCACGGACAACTGACCACGGACCACGAACAAAATCAATGCAACTGGCAAGAATCATCGGACACGTGACCGCGACCGTCAAACACCCAGCTTTGGTGGGGTGGCGGCTGCAAATCGCGCAGCCGTTGGATGCTGCAGACAACCCGGATGGCGAGCCATTGCTGGCCATCGGCAATCTCGGCAGCGGCCGGGGCGACCGGGTCATGCTGACCAGTGATGGCCAATCGGTCCGTGAGATGATGGAGTCGAACAACACACCTGTCCGCTGGGCGGTGATTGGGATTGCAGACGAATGACCGACGATGGGCAATTGATCGACCGGATTGTGCGAGATGTCATGCAGCAGTTGCAGACGTCGACGGACACGCTCCCGCCGAATGATGCTGGCGGATCGGAGAACAGTTCGGGCGACGAGAACTCGACCGCGTCCGAATCCCTGCGCCTGGACCAGAAAGTCATCACAGAAAAGACACTGCAACAACTGGTCAACGGCCAGCGGAGAATCGATGTCGCGACACAATCGGTGCTGACCCCTTCAGCTCATGATTTCCTGCGTTCTCGCGGGATCGAGGTCGGCCGTATTTCCCAAGTGACGAACGGGCCACTGTCGAAAAATCATTGGAAAGCCTTTGTGCCGTGTACAACACTCGTGGTTGAGACGGCCATTCACGAAGTCAACAGTTGGGCGAACGTCTGTATTGCGGTGGAACTTGTGGGAACCATTCCTGATGCGGTCGAGTCGGCCGTCGGAGCGCTTAGCCGGGCGGAAGTGGTCGGTGCCGTCGTGTTGACTGCGGAACCGGAAACGGTCGCCTGTCTGGCCAACCGCAACCGCCTGGTGCGGGCAGCGGCTGTGGAGAACGTACAAAGTGCAAAAGATGCGAGACAGCGAATCGGAGCGAACCTGTTCAGCATCAATCCAGCCGCGAAAACGTATTTCGAACTGCGAAACATCCTGCGCGCGATGACCGCAAGCGGTTCCCCACGTGTTCCCGAAAATTGGCACGAATAGGATTCAGCGGCAATGCGGATCGGTAAAGTTATCGGCAAGGTCTCGCTGTCGAAGCGGTATCCCAGCCTGCGGGGTGCCCGCTGGCTGTTGGTGGCGCCGTTGGGACGCGAAATACTCGGCGGCGATCGAAACGGTCGCGGCGAACCGTACATCGTCTACGACGAATTGGGAGCCGGCGTCGGATCGCTGCTGGCCGTCAGCGAAGGAGCGGAAGCATCCGCTCCGTTCCATCCCGATCAGAAACCGATCGATGCCTACAATGCAGCAATCCTGGACCACATCGAAATAGATCCGAATGAAGTTTAGCCTGCTGCTGTCATCACGGGTGGCAATCTGAAGAGGGGAGCGACAATTGATCAACACCAAGTGGAACGGTGGAATTCACTACCGCCAGTTGAAGGAGCAGATCTGCGAGATCGGCCGGCGGGTCTATGATCGGGGATTCGCGGCCGCCAACGACGGCAATATCTCGATTCGCGTCGGCGAAAATGAAGTTCTGTGTACGCCGACAATGATCTGCAAAGGCTTCATGACACCGGACGATATCTGTGCCGTCGATTTGGATGGCAATCAGATCGCCGGCAAGCGAAAGCGGACCAGCGAGATCCTGCTGCACCTGACCATCATGAAACATCGGCCCGACGTGAAGGCGGCTGTCCATTGTCATCCGCCGCACGCCACTGCGTTTGCCATCGCCGGTGAAGCCATTCCGCAATGCGTGCTGCCGGAAGTCGAGGTCTTTATGGGGGAAGTGCCGATCGCGCCTTACGAGACGCCGGGAACACAACAGTTCGCCGACACGGTTGTGCCTTTCCTCGAGGCGAGCAACACCATCATTCTGAAAAACCACGGGACGATCAGCTTCGGCAAGGACCTACAGGACGCCTACTGGAAGACCGAGATTCTCGAT
>CAUZTK010000034.1:0-19933 GCA_963582395.1 Planctomycetota bacterium
AGGGATTTCACCCCGACTGGGGAACGCATATTTTCAACTACGGGCGCCACGAAGTCCGAGATTTTCTGTTATCCAGCGTCCGTTTTTGGCTCGAACAGTACCACATTGACGGGATGCGGGTCGACGCGGTCGCCTCGATGCTGTATCTCGATTACTCCCGAAAAGAGGGTGAGTGGATTCCGAACGAGTACGGCGGCCGCGAGAATTTTGAGGCCATTCAATTCCTCAAAGACATGAACGTACACTTGCACGACGAGTTTCCCGGCATTCTGACCATTGCCGAGGAATCGACCGATTGGGGAGGGGTCTCGCATCCGGTTTATGACGGCGGACTCGGTTTCAGCATGAAGTGGGACATGGGCTGGATGAACGACACCCTGTGTTACATGCAGAAAGATCCGGTACACCGTTCACACCATCAAAACGAACTGTCATTCCGCATGATGTATGCCTTCACCGAGAACTTCGTCCTGCCCCTCTCCCACGACGAGGTCGTGCATGGCAAACGCTCGCTCCTTTCGCAGATGCCGGGTGACTACTGGCAGCAGTTCGCTAACCTGAGACTGCTGTACGGATACCAGTACAGCATGCCCGGCAAAAAGCTCCTTTTTATGGGAGGCGAGTTTGGACAGTGGACCGAATGGGACCACGACGCCGAACTCGACTGGGCCCTGTTCGGACATCGGCATCACGATAGCTTGCGCCGATTTGTCGGCGACCTGAATCATCTTTACAGAAGCCGGTCCGCACTCTTCGAAAACGACTTCGATCCCGACGGCTTTCGCTGGATTCAATGCGACGACTGGCAGAACAGCGTTTTCGCATTTCAACGGACCGGTAAAAACAGCGACGACGTCGTCATCGCCGTCTGCAACTTTACCCCGGTGCCCCGCGACGGTTACCGCATTGGTGTTCCGAGCGCCGGCTTCTACAGCGAGATTCTCAACAGCGATGCCGAAATCTACGGTGGCAGTAACATAGGCAACAACGGCGGTCTCTACAGCGAACCAATCGCTAGTCATGGCCACAAACAGAGCATTTCTCTGGTGCTCCCGCCGCTGGCAATCGTTCTGCTCGAGCCGTAAAGCAGCAGTCCCCCGCCGGAAAGTTGTTTGCAGTTCGGCCCGTCCGGACGCCGAAGTTGATCGCCGACGGTCCGTCTGCCTAGTAACACCTCAAGTGCTTCTCCCAAGGTCTGCCTCGTCCGAACGACTGATCTCACCGTATCATTCCGGCCGAATTGCTTCGTCATTTCAGCCGTATCAACCAATCACGGAAAATTTCTCACGATCCCGTCATCTGTTATCGACGTGGCTCAAATTCCCACGCAGGACGGCATTCGCAGCTTCCTGGCTTGTCTCGTCACCGCACGCGGTCCGATATTCCGACCAGTAATCTTTCGGAAGCGGTGGCACACAGATGGAGTGAGCATCGTGCAACGCGATAAAAAACTCGGACTCGCTTTGGGCATCCTGCTGATCGGAATTGTCGCCGCCTTCTTTTTCCGAAACGAATCCGAGACCGGGTCCGATGCCCCTCAGTTGATGGAACCTCAGAAGCTCGATGACGAAATTTCCCAGAAACCCTTTGCCCCCTATCTCACCGATCTGGAGATCGATGAGCCTCAACCGGCATCGGGGCAACTACCGTCGGGCGCGTTCTCGAAATTATCGGGGACAAACCAGCACTCTGCAGTGTGGGATCAGCCGGATGTCCCGACAGGCGACGATGCATTCAAACAGTGGCCTGCAGAGACCGGGCCGCCCGATCCGATCGACAATCATCCGTCTGAGCGTGCGATCGTCATTCCTCGGCACAATCAGGCATGGGACGTTGTCAGTGAACCGCCCGACAAAGATCGATCGACGTCAGCCAAGTTGGTCTCGACACAATCTGCTGCTCAGTTCCTCCTGTACCGGATTCAGAAGGGAGATACGCTTTCGGTACTGGCCCAGCGCTTTCTCGGCAGCAGCATTCGCTTTCTGGAAATTTTCGAGGTTAACCGCTCAATCCTGAAAAGCCCGAACGATCTTCCGGTCGGAAAACAGATCCGCATCCCGCAGCCGGGCCACAGCCAGGGGCCCCTCCCCCACGTGGGAGAATCAACCGATCCAAAATCATCCGAGACGACACGAACCATCGAATCCGACCACACCGTAACTATCGATCCGGTGTCGAGCGGCCGTCAAACGGGCGCCGTCAAAGACCCGCCGCCACAGACCACCGATGGCAAACACGCATCCGATCGGACAAGTCAGCCGCTGCGACGGTTTTTGCCGGTCCGCCGTCCGCCGTTGGCGCCACGGAGTTCGCCAGGCCGCACTGCCGACTTTCAACACAAGTTCGGCAATGGGCAGACAACGACGACACTGCCTGTGAAACAGCCGTGAAAGCTGAATAAAACCGGACAGTGGGTGCTTCCCTTACCCGGACGAGCCAAAACCACACAGGTCATCTTCCGCAGAAGGATCTTCGTTGAGCTGCCACGAGAGAGATTCTTTGCCTCTCCCCCTTCTCCGGACACACCCAGATTACCTTGCATCCGACAGCTTACTTCACTTGACATTTACTGCCAATTCGTTTGTAATTTAACAATGGTCAGGCTGTGTAAAGTTTAACGGGATGACAAAGGTCGCGTTAGAGGGACCTCGCGAACCTTTTTGTTCCTTTGAACACTTGTGGACATTAGAAACGCAATGGATCATTCCAACGACGTATTTTGAGCTGGGGAATACGCATACCTCTACGATTCTTTTCTTTTTTCTCTCAATCGCGCACTTGTTCGAGACTGGGTGGAACACCGAGTTCTGCGATCTTCGACCTCCTCAAGTGAGATTCTGCGCGTGCTGATTGATTCAATCTCCGCGGCCGAATCGAACGCTGGGCCGGGGTTCTTTGACTGAATCTGACCAAATTCAGCCAAGTGTACCGATAAAGAAAACAGAAACATAGTTGATATTTCTACGCGAGAAAGAGAAGAGAGTTGCCGTAACGTCGTTCATCATTTCGGTTTTCCTGCAAGGGAGTTTCTGCGACCGAATGGTCGAATCGTTCTCTCTGGGAAACCGAGGGATGATATAGAAACCGATCCCGATCTCTGAACCTTGAATTCCTGCGATGTAAAGAGAGCAGGCCCTGATGTCATGACGGCTGAGATGAAAAACCAACGAGTGGTCATTACCGGTCTCGGCGTCGTGTCGCCGGTGGGGATCGGTAACGACGCGTTCTGGCAGAGCCTGATGTCCGGTCAGTCCGGAATCGGTTTTTTACGCTCCATTCCCAGCGACAATTTGCCCTCGAAGCTGGCCGCCGAAATCACCGGCTTCGACCCGTCGCAATTCGTCGAAGAGAAGAAATTTCTTAAGGTGATGTCACGGGACATCCAGTTGGGGGTCTCGGCGGCGTCGCTGGCGATGCGAGACGCTCGACTGAAACGAAGCGACGTCGATCCGCTTCGGCTGGGGGTCGAATTCGGTGCCGGCCGCATCTCGACCACCCCGGAAGAGCTTGTTGAGGCTGTCCAATACTGCTCCGAGACCGGGAACGAGTTCGAGTACACTCGCTGGGGCGACGACAGTATGGGCAACATCTGCCCGCTGTGGATGCTTCGACAGCTTCCCAACATGACCGCTTGTCACGTATCCATCGAGCATGATGCCCGGGGTCCGAACAACACGATCACCAGTCGTGATTCGTCGGCCTTGCTGGCGCTGGCTGAAGCAATCCGGGTCATTGAGCGTGGAGCGGCTGACTGCATGATTGTCGGCGCCTGCAGCTCGAGCATTCATCCGGTCGACATTGCCAAGCTCAACCTGTACGAGGCGTTATCACACCGTGACGACGATCCCAGCCGGGCCTGCCGGCCGTTTGACTTTGAACGCGACGGAACGATTGTCGGAGAAGGGGCGGCTGCGTTTTTGCTGGAAGATTACCACCACGCCATCTCTCGCGGCGCCGAGATTTACGGCGAGGTCCTCGGCGTAGGAGCCGGCTGCGACGGCCGGGGCTACTCGAATGGCGCCGGCGGAACCGGACTAGTTCGGGCAATTCAGCGTGCGCTAAAACAGGCGGGAATCGATCCCCGTGAGCTGGGTCACATCAACGCCCACGGCAAGAGTACGCAACGGGACGATCTGGTGGAAGCGCGCGCCTATCATCGCGCCTTCGGAACTGTAGCCGAACGCATTCCAGTCACGGCGTTGAAGAGCTATTTCGGTCACTTCGATGCCGGTTCCGGCGCGGTCGAATTGGCTGGAAGCTTGCTCGCCCTGCGACACGGTTGGGTCCCCCCGACATTGAATTACGAAACTCCCGATCCTCGCTGTCGGTTGAACGTCATCCACCACGAGCCGATTCGTCAACCGACGTCAACCGCCATCAGTGTCAACCGCACGGCGATGGGTCAAAGTGCCGCCGCAATCATCCGCACCATCTGATTGATGCGAATGCGATCCGATTCCCGTCGGATCGTAGACGGCTTGACCGGTCTGCCTGCCTCTCAAAACTTCGCCGCCCCGACAATGTTGTCTGGGCCACCCGCTGAGATTGCCCTTCTTGATTTCCACAGGAAAGTTGATAATGCGGCAAACGGATTGTTTTGGGTGCGGTTTGGATACATATCTCTTCCGAGTTTTTTTGAAATCAACCTAGCCATCTCTGTTTTTTCAAAGGACTCAATTTATGTATTGTCCGCCATCATCACGACCACCCTCTGCCTGGCAGGAAAAACTCGACAACCGGTCGAGTCGCTATAACCCTTGAAGCCGTTTTCACCCCTCAACCGATAACATCAATCGGCTTGCTCTCACCGGGACAGAGTCACC
The DNA here is from genome assembly GCA_963582395.1 of Planctomycetota bacterium. Lineage (GTDB taxonomy): Bacteria > Planctomycetota > Planctomycetia > Planctomycetales > Planctomycetaceae > CAUZTK01. The sequence goes on from CAUZTK010000034.1 coordinate 4,824, forward strand.
CGTACGGTCTCGAATTCGGCTCTGCGCGAAGGTTATGGAAAACGTGCCGTAGCCGGGCCGGCTGCACAACATTTGGGGTCCCATGTTGCGGGCGTGCTGCCTGAACCCTGTGGGTTCGCCGAGGACCGAAACCTTGTTGCGAGGCTGCTTGTCGGCAGGATGTGAAACCCGACCGTTTCGATGGATTTGAATCACGCGCCTATGAGTTCTCCACAGATCGTTTCCAGGGATCGGCAACGCACAATCGCAAACGGGCGGCGTTCACAGCTCAGGTTTTCGTCGGCACATCTCGTCGGCGTTTGCGGAGCCGGAATGCGGGCGCTGGCCGAATTGCTGATCGACCTTGGCTGGCAAGTCAGCGGTTCCGATCGACAGCCGCCGACGCCAACCATTTTTGCCATGCAGAAACGTGGGCTTCAGGTGCATCAGGGGCATCACGACCGGTATCTCTCCCCCGACGTCGACGTTCTCGTTCACAGTCCCGCTGTGGGTCCTCAGAATCCCGAACGGCAGCGGGCAGAGGGCCTGAACATTCCAGTTCTCTCGTATAGTGAAATGCTCGGCTATCTGATGCAGACTCGCAGAGGCATCTCGATTGCCGGCACACACGGTAAGAGCACAACGTCGGCGATGGTGGCCTCAATTCTTACCGATGCCGGACTGTCGCCGTCGGTCGTCATTGGTGCCGAGCTGTGCGGTTCGCAAAGAAGCGGATGGGCAGGCCGGGGAGATCTGTTCGTGGTCGAGAGCTGCGAGTACCGACGCAGCTTTCTCGACCTGCGTCCCCAATACGCGGCCGTTCTGGGCATCGAAGGCGATCATTTCGACTATTTCTGTGATCTGGATGACCTGCGGCGGGCATTCGACGAATTTGCCGCCCGTGTTGCCGACGATGGAATCCTGTTGATCAACGCCGACTGCCGGCAGGCGGCTGCGCTGGCGGAAACGGCGAAGGCCAACGTTATCACATTCTCGCAAAATCCGGGGGCCCATTGGTGGGCGGCCGATCTGCGGCCGACGGCCAGCGGCACACGATTTCGAGTGTTCCAGCAGGGTGAATTCTTCGCGGAGTGCAGCCTGCCGATGCCTGGCCGTCATAATGTCATGAACGCGCTGGCTGCAATTGCATTAAGTCATTACGCCGGCGTGTCATCCACCAAAATCCGCGAGGGTCTGCGGGATTTTCCGGGAGTCCGGCGGCGGTTTGAAAACATCGGGTCGTGGCGGGGAATGACGCTCATCGACGACTACGCTCATCATCCAACGGCCGTCCGCGCGACGCTCGAAATGACGCGGCAGCAGTTTGGCCGGCGGAGAATTTGGTGCGCGTTTCAGCCGCACCAGGTTTCACGAACACAGGCGTTGATGAAGGAATTCGCCGCGAGTTTTGCCGCTGTCGACGAAGTTCTGGTGGCTCCGATTTTTGCGGCCCGTGAAGAAATCGACGATGAACCGGAAACGATCGGCCGAGAATTGGCGTCGCGAATTGCCGATCGCGGCCAAAACTCCCGCTTCTGCCTTTCTCTTGACCGGGTCCGGTCAACTTTAGAGGATGAGGCGCGTCCGGGAGACGTGTTGATCACTCTGGGAGCCGGGGACGTCAATCGGATCCATCATGAGTTCACTCGAAGACTTCAGAGAAATCACCCGCGTCGATGAACCGCTGGCTCCGTATACCTGGCTGAAAGTCGGTGGCCCCGCCCAGTATTTCGTGCAGCCGCGCGATCATAGCGAGATGCAACGGGTGATCCAGTGCTGTCACGAAAACCAGATCTCTGCCCGTGTTCTGGGTGGCGGATCGAACCTGCTCATCCGCGACGAAGGGATCAGCGGAGTTGTGCTCCAGCCAACCGGCAATCTCTTCTCTCAGATTGACGTGGAGGGGACAACCGTTCGTTCCGGGTCGTTGGCCCTTGTGTCGAATCTGATCTCCGTCAGCGTCAAGGCGGGGATGGCAGGACTGGAAGCGCTGGCCGGAATTCCGGGAACGGTTGGCGGCGCTCTCCACGGCAATGCCGGTGGTCGAAACGGCGATATTGGGCAGTTTGTGACTAGCGTCACCGTTTTGACGGCCAAAGGGGAAAAGTTCACCCGCACCGAAGACGAACTTTCGTTCGGCTACCGATCCAGCAGCATAAATGAGCTGGCAATTTTGGAGGGCACCTTCGAACTGCAACGGGACGACCCGGTCGAAATCACCCGGCGGATCCGCAAGCTGTGGATCATGAAAAAAGCGACTCAGCCGCTTTCGTTTCAGTCGGCCGGCTGTATATTCAAGAACCCCAGGGGGTTGAGCGCCGGAGTGCTCATCGAACAGGCGGGCTTGAAGGGAACACGTGTCGGAGACGCCGAAATCAGCGATCGGCATGCCAACTTCATCGTCACCCACGACGGGGTGAAATCGGACGACATTTTGCGGCTGATCGATCTGGCTCGCACGAAAGTCTCCGAGCAGTTCGGAGTCGATCTGGAGCTGGAAATCGAAATCTGGTAATTGTTCCATCGTGAACGGTCAAGCGTCATCCGACGTTGCCAGCCATCACCTCGTTCCAGAGCTCCGCTTGGGAACGAGGTGAAAGTCCGATTTGGGAATCGCGATGCTTCGCTTCAGTCTGCTATGTGAGGCAGCATTCTGTGGGTCGCATTAGTCGCTGCCGCCACCGGATGCCAACGCGAGTACGTTTCCAGTTCCGATCCGCGATTTCTAACCAGTGGCCGAAATCTGACGCTGACTCGGAAAGAAATCACCCGATCTCAACTCGAACAACTGAAGAAGTTCGACGCCCATCAGAAGAATCGAGTCACGTCCTCAACTCCTCTACCGTAGATCGATTCAACTCCCGCTCCAATCCTGCGAGTATTCTGGAAGAACTGAACTGCGGAGAGTTTAAGAAAGCAACCGGTGAGAACGTCTGAATTTGCACCGCTCGATCCCTTGCGAATTGCGGTGCTGGCCGGAGGTAATTCGGCCGAGCGTGAGGTGAGTCTGCGAAGCGGGGCGGCGGTTGCCCACGCTCTTTCCGAGCGCGGTCATCATGTCGTGATCGTCGACCCCGCCGACGTCGAGTTCACAACCTTTTCCTGGAGCACCTTCGATGCCGTGTTTGTTGCCCTGCACGGCACGTTCGGTGAAGACGGAGCCGTTCAGAAAATTCTTGAAGAGGCCGGTGTGGCCTTGACCGGCAGCGACGCGAGGACGTCTCGACTGGCCTTCAGTAAATCGGCGTCCAAGGAGCGCTTCTTGCAGTGCAGCGTGCCCACGCCGGATTACGTCCTGATACACGAATCAGACGATAAGGCCCGCATCAGCAAACAGGCCGAACGGCTTCGATTTCCGCTGGCAGTCAAGCCGGACGCACAAGGATCGAGTCTGGGAGTCAGCATTGTCGAATCAACCGAGATGCTACCACAGGCATTGACTGCGTCTTTCGGATACGACGAGTTTGCCATTCTCGAGTCGGCCGTGATGGGCAGTGAATGGACGGTCGGGTTTCTGGATGATCTCGCGCTGCCTCTGATTCGGATTGAGACCGATCGGCCGTTCTTCGATTTTCAGGCGAAGTACGAAGACGAATCGACGCGGTACTGTTTCGAGTTCGACTTGCCGACGAACGTGGTCAAATCGATCGAAAATACCGCCCGCCGGGCTCGCGAAGCACTGGGCACGCAAGGTCTGTCGCGCGTCGATCTTCGACTCGACCGGTTCGATCGGCCGTGGGTGCTGGAAGTCAACACCATTCCCGGTCTGACCGATCACAGTCTGATTCCCCAAGCCGCCACCCGCTATGGAATCGAATTCGGGGAGTTGTGCGAACGAGCCGTGTCGAGCTGTCTGGAAACGATCGCCGGCCGGCCGCGAAAATAGCACAAACCGGGTATCCGGTCGCGAAGACCGCAACCGCCGGATTTTCCCGATGGCAAACAGATGCTGTCGAAAGTGCCGCGCCGATGAATGCGAAAGGGGCGATTCCGGCTCTAGTCACAATGTTCGGCAGAATTATTTTCAAGTGACTGGTCTCACGTCATGTCGAAGAACAAGATAAACAAGGCGAACAAAAAGGCAATGGCGAAGCGGGATGCGAAGGATTCGCAAACCGGTCCCACTAACCGGTTGGCACGTATTCTATTTAGGCCCTGGATGTTGATCGGGATGGCCGCGGCTATCTCGTTGAGCGTGCTTAGGCCGATGCTTGTCGATTCGCTTCCGGAACTGAGGTCTCGGGACGAATATCGGCTGCGAGCGTCAGACATCCAGATCAGCGAACCGCCCCGATGGGTGCCGGGCGACCTCGTCGAGCAAGTGGTCGTCCGCTCCGGTTTGCCGAAAGAAATGTCTCTGCTCGACGAAAATCTGTTGGCAAAGATTGCCGAAGCATTTCGTCTGCACCCGTGGGTCGCCGAGGTCGTTGAGGTCCGCAAGACACGACCGGCGCGGCTGAGCGTGGACCTGAAGTATCGCCGCCCGGTCGCCATGGTCGAGGTCCAGCAGGGAATGTACCCGATCGATGCGGAGGGACATCTCTTACCGTCAGCCGATTTCTCGGTCGCTGATACCAAGCGGTATCCCCTCGTCCGCAACGTGCAGTCGGTCCCACAGGGCCCGGCCGGAACGAACTGGGGAGATGTGGTAGTGATTGGTGCGGCAAGACTCGCCGTAACGTTGTTGCCCCATTGGAAAGCTTTTGAACTCGTCGCGATTCACGTACCCCGGCAAACCACAGCGAGCACATCGCTCGAGGTTCTGCAGTTTGAACTGCTCACCCACGGAGGCTCCCGCATCAGTTGGGGCCGTGCGCCCGGATTGGATCATCCCGGCGAGCTCTCGACCGAGCAAAAAATTGGACGGCTGCAAAAATATCTTGCCGACTTCAGTGGATTCGACCAGCCTCACGGACCTTATCAGATCGATATTCGCCACTGGCGGGAAATCTCTCGCTATCCGATCTCACAAATCGGTCGCAAAGCCGGCAACGGACAGCAGAATAGACGGAGCCGAAATTGAGAACCTTTGAGAAGCGCCTGGCCATAATCGACCGTTGGAGAACGCTTTGTCCTGTTCATGTCCATTGGGGCGCCCCTTCGTCGATGTTCAGTTTGCCGCCGCTGCGCAGGGAAAATTCTGCCAATTCGAGCGACATGGGATCAACGCCGGCCTCTTTCATCTGTCTCAGGGTCGCGTCGATGTCGTAACTCACCCGGCGCAGCTCGACCCGTCCATTTTCGATGACTGCATAAGCGCAACGGGGATCGCCGTCTCGGGGCTGTCCGACGCTGCCCGGATTGACGACCTGCACGTTTCCCAGATCGAGGTGATAGGCGACATGCGTATGGCCGACACAGACGTAATCCGCCTCGACCGATTGCAGACGTGACCGCCAGACGTCGCTGTCATCGTTCAGATATTCGTCGAGGGGATCTCGGGGAGTCCCGTGTACGAGAAAGAACGATTTGCCCTCGACCACCAACTGCTGCGTGACAGGCAGACGAGCCAGATACTTGATACGACTGGATGGCAGGATTCGCCAATGGAGCGGACGAGTGGCCAACGCCAATTGGCGAAACCCCGTTCCGCCGAGGGCCGGGACCTTTTGGGCAACCGCATGATCGTGGTTTCCCCGAACCGCTGCGGCCGCGTGCTTGCGGACCCAGTCGATGCAGGGAATGGGATCGGTGGCATAATCGACCAGGTCACCGGCAAACAGGCAGATGTCAAACGATTCTCGAATTGCCGAAAGTGCCGCCCAATTGGAATGTATGTCAGCCAGGATCAGGATTTTCATGAGCTTCCACGACCGAATGGAATCCTCACCTGCACAGAGGATGATTGATGAAGATTCTTCGGTGTATTCCCAGATGCCGAATTTTGAAAGGACGCCTTGACCGGACTGTGAAAGTTGATGTTTAATGGAGTCAATATAACTGCCGGTAGATTTGGGCGGAGGAGAACCGGTCAGAAAGGACAGAAAACCATGGTCGAGCGAGCTGTCGAAGAGTTAACTTTACGCGAACTTTTCAATGATTCACAGCGGCTGACGCGGGAACTCATCGAACACCTGGACCAGGGTTTTTTGCCCAAAGTTCGGGAGCTGACACGGCTCGTTCGACCTGCAGCCGGCGATCCGGAGTATGAACACGTCGAGGATATCACCGTCCGCAATCATGCAGCCCGAGTGCTGGAATCGGAAGCTTTCACACAGCAGTTGTACATAAAAGTGGAACGGTATTTCCGGGCGATCGACGCCAATCTCGCCCGCGTGGTCCGTTCCAGGGAAACTCAACTTTGACAGAAAGGGTGATTGTGGTCCGTTATGACTTCCTCTGCGATCATCCGTTACAGACGATCCTAGGGCTGCCATTTTGATAACGTGCATGATCACCTGCTGAAGCACGGCTTGGTGAACCGCGCTGGCAATTGGCCGTGGTCGGGTTTCCACCGCTGGGTTCACGGGGAGCGTGTCTCCGGTCGATTGGAGCGGTGGTTCGATTTCCGCCACGAGCGCGTCAATGGAGCATTCGACCGGCGAACCGTGATACTGGAAGTCATGCACGGGTGCATGACCTGCTACTTGACTAAATTCAGTCATCGCTTTGGCAGCCGGAAAGACGCTCGCAGCGGTTACCGCCATCCGCGATCGGTACGGGAAGGGCTCGTCGAAGCGCATGGGCGATGGAGTCCCGATGTGGAACGTATCACACCACATTAGCCGACAAGCGCTGGGATCGGCGCTCCGTCCGACAGGATTGCCAGTGGCCGACCACTGTGGTCAAGGTACTCTTGCGCCGTGTCGATCCCCAAGTAATTGTACACCGTGGCCAGGATGTCCTCGGGTCGAAGCGGCAGGTCCTTGGGCGTCTCTCCCCGGGCTGTCGTGGACCCGATTACTTGACCCATGCGCAGGCCACCACCGGAGACCAGAATGCTCATGGCCGACGGCCAGTGCTCACGCCCCGGCTGCACCACATTCGTAAGCAGGCTGCGTTTAGAATTAACACGTGGCGAGCGGCCGAATTCCCCGGTCACGACCAGCAGCACCTTCTTGTCTAGGCCACGCTGGTAGAGGTCTTCAATCAGGGCCGATATCGCCTGGTCAAACCACGGGAGCCGATTCTGCATCGCCTCGAAGATGTTGATGTGGACCGCATGATCGTCCCAGTCCGATTTGGTACCGGGTGCCACGTCGCTGAAGTTCCGCCCGTCCACATGCACAAATCCGATACCGGACTCGACCAAGCGGCGAGCCAGTAGCATGTTCTGTCCGACTTGGCTACGCCCGTAGCGGTCGCGCTCACGGGGATCGACGCAGCTCAGGTCGAAAGCTTTGCGAGCCTCACCACCGGTCAAGAGCTGTATCGCCTCTCGGTTGTAGCTGTCCATTGCCTCCATAATGCCTCGTTGGTCCAAGCTCCGCCGCATGTCGTCGAAGTTCCGGAGCAGCGCCATGCGGTCGCGGAGCCGGTCGGTACCGGCAGCCGGCAGGCCGAGGTTAGGGACCTGGAAGTCGGGGTTGTTGGGATTGGCCAGCACTTCGAAGGGCTCATACTTCATGCCTAAATAGCCTGGCCCGGCAGACTCTTGACGTCGCGGGATGCCCAAATAATTGGGCAAACCGTCCCGGGCCGGGGGACAGGCCCACTTGACGATCGAGCCTACATCGGGGTAGCGAATGGTCCGCTCTCTCAATTCTAAGCCCGGTGACGTGCGGCCGCTGAGCATATATTGGGCGCCCCTCGCATGGTCCGCCTCACCATGGCTGCACGAGCGGATCAGAGTGAATTTGTCGGCGACCTGGGCATGCCGCGGCAACAGTTCGCACACGTCTATGCCTGGCACCTTGGTGCGAATGGGCAGGAACAAACCGCGATACTCTGCCGGTGCCTCTGGTTTCAGGTCATAGGTCTCCAGATGGCTCGGCCCCCCATCAAGCCAGACGAAGATGCAGGCCGTGTCGCGGCGAGGGCTGCCTGCCGCAGTCGCCTGAGCCCGCAGCCGCAGAAGGTCTGCCAACCTCAACGCGCCTAGACCGGCCACCCCGGCTCGCAGGAACTGACGCCGCCCCATCGGTCCGGGGCACAAGGCTTCCTTCTCCATGACAATTCCCTCTTATTACTGGGCCATCCGGCCTACTGATAGAGATTTCATCCCCCCCAAGGGATCGTGACGCAATCGGCTGGCGACCATCTTGAGTTTTCGGGCTTCACCACACGCACAATGATATCCGCTACAAAATAATAGCGTCAAGAAAAAGTAGTCACGTAGACATCTGAGGGTAGTGGGGTCATTTGAGAGGTTGGTCATGATCGAGGCCAGACAGACGAAGCTGAAGTCGCTGGAATCGGTCTTGTCGTAGCGTGTGGCTACGCGCTGGTGGTGTTTGGCTCGATTGAAGAAGCGTTCGACGACATTGCGGAGTTTGTATCGTGTCCGATCATAAAACGACGGCGAGTTCCTCCACCTTCGCACCCACTTTCTTTCTTCAGTTCCAGTCACACTTTTGTCGATCTGCGACATGGCCCGAGCCGCTCGGGATCGTTTTTCCAGTGCTCCTGGCGGTTCAAAGCCCGAAATCCATTGGTTATTATGCTGGGGACGTTGTTTTCAATATCTACGACTACACCCGGGTGCGGAAAATGTCATCGACGATCGAAAGACGTAAGTAACTTTATGGTAAATTCTTACAGATCAGGCCGAGTGGCGGAATTGGCAGACGCACGGGACTTAAAATCCCGGGTCCGTAAAGGGCGTGCGGGTTCGAGTCCCGCCTCGGCTATTTAATATAAAAGGACTTACGTCGTGCGACGTGAGTCCTTATTTCTTTCCGGGAATCCGAATTCTACATTTTTCTATCAGAAGAGTCTTCTTCATCAGCTTCGGATTTGGAATCATCTGAAATAGGAATGCACTTGAGTCAACCACACACAAAATGTAGTGTTGTAAACGCCGGAGAGAAAGTGCGGCGAGGGTCCGCGCGGCCGTTCAAGTTTGGTCTGGTTGTGATTCGAGCGGTCGCCAATCGTGCCTGTCAATTCCACTCGAACTCATCGGGACCGACATGCCGTAGCTGTTCCCACTCATGACGCATGCGGTTGAGCCCGAAACTGCACAGTTCGAAGTCGCGGCTGAGACGCCGCAAAATCGGCGCTTCTTGGCGATACGGCTCTTCCTCGAATGTGCTGGCAATGTAGTACGACCGCTTGCCCTGCTGGCAGTAATCGATGAGGTGATCCTTGCGGTCGGGCGACCTGAGTCGCTTCAGCGCCTCGGGATAGATACCTGCCCAGAAAAGGGTGAAGTCGCCAATGTGCCGATGGATTTCTCGCTTCGGTTGGGCCTGTCGCTGCTCGGCCTCCAAGGTCATCTCGGCGACCTCTTCTAACCAGCGACCCTCGGCATCACGAATTCGGAAGATGGAGTCAATCTTGATGAAACGGACCAACAGATCGCTCAGGTAGTCGATCAGATGCGGATCGGCCACGCCGAGTTCAACCTGAAACGTGTTTTCAGCCAGTGCCGCGAACATACGCCGAAGTGCGTCGCCGCCTATCAAGATGGAAGCCATAATTTTCCCCAGTCTTAAATCCCCTGTTTTAACACCCTTTTGTTATTGAGGGCTGTGGGAATCGGTCTGTTTGGTCCGTCTGAAATTATCGATCTGATTTATTTAACTGATCCAAGTTATTCTACGACACGCCTGAAGCCGCAGTCAAATAGAAAGTTTCAATCTGTTTGACAAAAGCAACTTATGGCGATAGATTCAATTGGCAGGCCATGTCCGCATCTCTTGAAATCCTCCCAGAAGAGGGGAGTCACGGCTGGCTCGTCAAGCCGAAATGATGGCATCATGGCCAGTCCACTAGCCGGAGCTTGGGAACGAGATTAAGACAACAGACCAAGGTCACAAGTCTTTATGAAATTGACATTTCTCGGTGTTGCCGGCGAAGTGACCGGCAGCTAGCACCTGATCGAAACTTAGACGGGTTCTTAAAACAACAAAACTCGCGAAAAGTTCACGTTTCGAATTCAATCAGGGATTAATTGCCGGCTCCAAGCTGCTCGTTAAGTCGCCTAAAATCTTCCCGTTCGAGTGGATGCAGTATTTGATCGTCGAGTCCTGCTTCCTCGGCGCTGCGGTAGGCCTGCTTGGCCCGATTCGTGTTGCCGACCCGCATTTGCGCCAGTGCTAGATGGAAATATTTGGCGGCCGACGGGCTGGTCTCGATGGCTGTTTGCAGATCTGAGATGGCCTGCTATGGATTGTTCAGGGCAAGGTGGACGATCGCCCGGGTATCGAGCAGTTCGGCAACGGGCCCGGCCAGGTCGATGAATTTTAGTGCTTCAGTCCCATTTTTGTGCTGTAAGGCCAGCAGCCAGTCTAGATTGTTCAGCGCCATCAGGCTGCGGTCTTTCTGCAGGAGGATGGCTCGGTAGAGTTTTTCAGCTTCGTCGTAGCGGCCCGCGTAATCGTGAAGATCGGCCAGCCGGGCGACGATTGTCGTCGATTGTGGATTCTCGCGAATCGCGGCTTGCAGCCAGCTTCCCACCTGCTGAATCTGCCCGGCCGAGGCTTCGCCTGCTCTGAGGATGTCCACGCTGGTTCTCGCTGTAAGTTCCGGGGGAATGTCGTCCCTCTGCCAGGCTTGTTGACACAAATCAAGCGCTTCCTGAAGACGTCCTTGCCGAGCCACGTAGCCGAGCAGAATCACAATGTCTGCCGGATGATCTGATTGCGGCATGGAGTCCCGGAAAACTTTCTCGGCGGCGGCAAACTGGCCTATATCGGCCAGAACTCGCGCGATAATTCGGGATTGAAATTGGTGAACGAGCCGGCGGATGTCGGTTCGCTGAAGGTACTTCTTAAGGACAGCTGCGGCAGCTTCGGCGTTTCCCTCTGCCAGCAGACGGCGACCATCTTGCAAAGCTCCGGTGGCCGTGCTGTCTCCCTGGTCTTTCAGGTGCTCCTCCAGCCAGGCGAGGGCTTCCTCGGCCTTGCCCTGCACAGCCAGGTCGCGGAAAGTCTGTTCCGGAGAGACAATTTTCTCGGTTGTCTGCAAATGGTCTTGAAGTAGTGTTGCCGCCAGAGCTGTTTTGTCTTGGAGGTGCAAGAACCGCGACTTGAGTAACACAGCCACAAGCGAGTTGGGCAAGTGGGCTTCCACCCTGGGAATTTTGAGTTCGACTTGTTCCAGCTTCTTCTGTTCGACCAATAAGTGGGTGTAATACGAAACATAGGAACCGTTGGCCGGGTTTTGGTCGATCAGGTTTTGGATAGTCTCCTCGGCCTTCGGCCATTGACCGGTGGCTTCGTAGAGGCGGGCGAGTTGGAATTGTTCGAAAGGGGTCAGGGCCTGCCGGCGGGCAATTTCTTCGTAGATGCCGATCAAAGCGATCCGGTCGCGGCGGACGGAGCGGCGAGCCAAGATGGAAGCCCGGACACGCAGGTCGGTCACCGAAATATCCCCAATTTCCTGTTGGGACCCGCCGAGCATTTTCAGCGCCAGAGTCGTATTTTCGTAACCGCCGGTCGAAGCGACGTCGAGCGCCTGGCGGCGACGAGCCCATTGGACGGCGTCTTCAGGAGCATTGGACTTCGGATCGAGAATGAATTTGAGGTGCGTCTCAGCCTTTTCAAAATCGTCGGTGCGGCTGTAAAAGGCGGCAACTTCGACCATTAATGCAATGTCATCGGGATTGGCCTGGACGGCCTTCCGAAATTCTTGTTCGGCTTGCCGTTGATCGTTGATCGCCTCATGGCATCGAGCCACGGTTAAAGGCACGATATGTTTCTGCTCTGAGGGAAGCTTTTACCGGGCCTCGCGGATCACGGCTTCGGCCTCTTCGATGTGCCAGAGACGAGCCAGGTGGACCACATAGACCAACCAGACGGACGGATTTTCGGGATCCTGATCGATGGCCGTGCGGTAGAGCGTCTCGACTTCGCTCAAGAGCGCCTTGCCCTGATCGCTGTGTTTTTGAGCCTCGGACAAATTCTGGAATCTGGCAAAAAGTAAAAGCGCATTCCAAATCTGGTCACGGGAGTTCGGCGTTTGAGTGGCCAGGTCACGAGTCAGGCCGAGGTCCCGATCGTACTGTTGCCGCTGCCAGGCGACCCGCCAGGCCAGCCGGGACAAATCGCCGGAGAGAATCGTCGGATCGTCTACTGAGACTTTCTGCAGGAGTTGGTCAGCTTCGTCGTTACGTTTTTATTTGTGCAGATACAAACCCAGGCGAAGAATGGCTTTTCGGGAACGGTCTCCCAAGGAAATTGCTTGCCGATAGTGATCGGCGGCAGTCTCGTGGTTTCCCAGCAGCGTCTCGATATTTCCCAGAGCATGCGGAACGGCGGCCCAGTAGGGGCGCTACTTCGCCGCCTGACCGAGCAGCGCGCGCAGCCGGTCGCCTCGTTTGGCTGCTGGAGCGTCTGTTGGTGCTGTAGGGCTGCCTTGCCGCTCAGCAAACCGGCCTCGATGTAGTCGCCGTTGTGTCCGTCAGGGCCCTCAATCTCACGGATACCATGGAGATTCGTGCGCAGGGCTTGTTCGTCATTCTCCTGCGACGCCAGTTGCGCCAGGACCAACCGGAACGAAAGATTGTTGGGAAACCGTTTTGCCAGATCAGCCCAGATGCGGCGCGACTCGTGCTCCGCGTCGATGCGGCCATAGGCTCGGGCCAATTCTTGCCTAAGGATGATTTGATCCTGCTCGTTGAACTGTTGGGCGCTGGTCTCGAGCTTTGAAAGCATCTGGCGTGCGGCCTGGGCGGATTTAATACTTGCCTTTTGTACATGTGCCAATCGCAACTCCACCTGATTGCCAAGTTTTTGCTCGGCTTCGTCGAGAATCTGTTCGGCAGTTGCCAAACGTATTGAGGGATCGAGCTCTGTAAGGTGGAGGCTAAGATTCGCCAGCGCGGCCCAAATGGAGACTTCATCGGGTTGACGGTCCCGGGCTGAGGTCAGCACGGCCAGAGCTTCGTCAAACTTTCCTTGAAGTGCCAACACTTGGGCACGAAGAACGGCTACCTCGGGCAATTCGTCCAGCTCACGTTCTTTACGAAGGGCATCCTCGATATCAAGGGCCCGTTCGACATTCTGCCAGCGGCGCTGCTCGGTCGGCTTGGCCAACTGCTGCACGAGCAACAGGCGGGCAACGGTGACTAGCACGCCGGAGACAAGCCGGTATTCTTCGATGCCGTCGTCAATCCGGTTGATGGCGACCAACGCGGAAGCCAACTGCAAGCGTCCAGTGACCGACAGCGGATCGTCCTTCAGCGTTCGGCGGAAAACGTCGAGCCTGCGGTCAGGATTGTTGAGATCCTCGTAACACCTGCCGAGCGACAGATCGAGCCGCTTGAGAAAGTCGGGACGATCTTGCAGTGACGACCGCGATCCTTCAAGCATTAGACTGGCGCGAGATCATTTCCGTTCGGCCGCCAGAAGAATTTGGGCCTCCAGTAAGTCGATCGTCGCCGGCTGTGCTTTCAGTTTGCGCAGATCAGGCAGTAGTAACTTGCTGACCTTAGTGAAACAGTCTCCGGCCTTTTTCAAACTCTCCTGATCCAGTTTACTTTACTCCTGCTGACCTTGATTAATTAACAATTCGGTAAGCGACCAGAGGAATTGAATTTCCAAGCCGGCGAGTCGCAGTTTGTCTTCATTTTTTTGGTCATTCTGCGACTGCTGCTGCACTTGTTCGAGACCTTGACGAAGATAGTTCTCCACCTCGCTGGATCGGTCGGCCTGAAACCCAATTTGGTAAAGCGAAATGTAAAACCGCAGGTCGGATGTATCCTGCTCCAGACCTTGCAGCGCATGCTAGCGTGCTTTTTCTAGATGATCGTCGGCTTCTTTCGGCCTGACTTCCTGATGTGCTGTCTGGGCCCATGTTCGTTGCAAATCAATCGCCATCAGCAGAACGTCTGGGTTTTCTCCTGCCTCGAGCAGGGCCAAGTCGATGTCTTCTCCGGCCTGCTTTAGCAGCCCGCGGTTCTTCCGATATGTGGCCCGGACAAGCAGCGCCCGATAGGTCGGCTGACCTTCCATCACCATGATCTCCAGCAGTTGCTCGGCCACGATCTCCGCGTCCATCGACTCTTCGCGGATTGGGAAGATCTGCTTGAACGAGTCTTTGACGTCTAGCTCGGCCAGGTCCTCGCGAAACGGAAGCTCGTCCGGGTTTGTGTTGATCAGCGCGAGCAACTGTGCATAGTAGTCGACCTCGCCGGACGCATGTTCAATGGCCCGTAGGTGCTGGTTGAGGGCATCGGCCGTCTGACCTTCCGCCTGCTGACATTGGCCGGTTAGGAACAACAGTTCGCCATCTTCGGGCGTTCGATTCCGTAGCACCTCGAGGTGAGTCAAAGCGTCGGGGTAGCGCCTGAGATTCATGGAGACGTCGACAATCTACCGACGAATGTCGTGACGTTCAGGCTCTCGCCTGAGGACCTTGTCGAACGTCAGGTAGGCCTGACTCCATGCTTGGGGCGAACTGGCCGTCTGATCGACGAGCGTCCCCAAACATGGCCAGCGCATCGACATCGAGAGGACGTATTTCGAGAAAACGCGACAGATGTCCGATGGCCTTGGAGAACTCCCCGTCGTTCTGATTTGTGCGCGCACGCGCCAGCAATGTCTCGGCATGCCGGTCCATTTGAAAGGCGCGGACAAAATGGACCATCACAGCCAGAGCAGTACTGCCCAAAACCATGACGAGCATCAGCCGCATATTGACACGGGTGACGCGTTTCCTGGTACGGTGTTTCTGATTGCTGTTCTGTGCTGTGGCCTTGTTGCCCGACTTTCGTTCGTTCTCTCGTTTGTTCTGTTTGTTGCCCGCTCGGTGCTTTTTCATCGGTGCTTTTTCATCGGTGCTTTTTCATCGGTGCATCTCTTCAACAGGTGGTTCGATATCTTAGAGTTCTCTAGCGCCCTGCCAAGTTTCGATTGACGGGTTGGGAATCGCTGGATTCGCCAAAATTCAGCATGGATCCGCTGAACTCTTCTGAGTTCAGCGACCCAGCAGTCGAATATTGACAGAGCGCCAGGAGCACTCATTATCAGGCCCTTAACAGGTGAATTTTATCAGGCCCTTAACAGGTGAATTCAACAAGTTCCCTG
>CAUZTK010000035.1:0-19536 GCA_963582395.1 Planctomycetota bacterium
GGCCGGCGAAAGCTTCACGAGAGGAGATGGGTACCATGAAGAGTTTTCTGAAAACGATGTTGGCAGGTGTGGTCGTCACTTTTGGTTTGAGCGCAGCTCAAGCCGGTGACGTGTCGGTGAAGGGCGTGCATTTGTGTTGCGGGCAGTGCGTGAAAATTGTGGGCACGGCATTGGGGAAGGTCGACGGGATCTCGAACCCCGCCTGTGACCGAAAGACGAAGACGGTGAGCTTCACCGCCACGAATGACAAGGCAGCGAAGGCTGCCGTCAAGGCCCTGGCCAAGGCTGGCTTTCATGGCGCAGCCAAGCACGGCGACAAGAAGCTGGCCTTCCCGGCTTCCGGCGCCAAAAAAGGACAAAAGGCCGACGCCGTCACACTAACCAGCGTGCATTTGTGCTGTGGTGGATGTGTCAATGCGGCCAAGAAAGCTCTGACGGGTATCAAAGCCGAGTTCGCAGCCGACCGCAAAGCGAAAACGGTCACTTTGACTGGCAGCGGTATCGACATCAACGCAGCCGTCGCCGCCCTGAACGAGGCCGGATTCAACGGTCAACTGAAGAAGTAATCGTTAACAAAATCAGCACTTCCACGCAGAACAAACAACAAGTGGGCTTTGGCCCGACTGCATAAGGCTTGTTGCACCGTCATCGAACGAAGACCCGGCTGATCATCATCAGCCGGGATTTTTTTACGACTGCCGGCGCCAGTGGCTTCGGGGCCCCGCTATGCGGCGGTCGCCGTTGCCGGAACACTGATCAGTGATGACTCGGCTTCTGCAAGCGATCTTCGAGCAATGTCAGCCGGCGGTCGATGTCTCGTTTGATGAGCGGATCTATCGCTTCTGCTCCGTAGCGGACTTGGTAAAACGATTCGACCAAATCTGCTGTCAGCGGTTTCAAGCCGGTATCATTGAGAGTAACGGCCAGAGCGTGATTCACCGAATGCGCAAATTCACGTTCGGTTTGCGAGGCCTCTCGAACCAGACCGTGTTTGGCGCACAGCTTGCGAAACCGCTCGTAGAAATCGATGATGATCCGCGGTCGAGCCGTGCCGTGTCCAACGGTCGATCGGATCCGTTTTAGGGATGCCAGCGCTCGCCGCAGCGTCCAGATGACGGCGGCCAGGACGATCAACAACACAAATGTGAAAACGCCTCCCTGCCAACTTAACCAGCGCTTCGGCGTGCTGAGAAATTCCCTGAGCGTGGCTGCGGCTGTACCGCTTCTCTGGTCGTGAAACGTATTCCACCCTTGCTCCAGAGCTCGGCGAGCGGGGCCGTAGAACGCTCTTTCCTGGGTCGAAATGCCAATGTTGATGCCATAGATGAACCAGGTCACGTTGAATGCGGCCTCGAGTTCGGCCCACGACCCGAGGGCCATGCTGGCGACACTTTCGGAGCGTGCGTCGGCCGGGGTGGGGTCGAGCATGAGCCACCTTCCGTCGATGTAGGCCTCAACCCAGGCATGCGCATGCCTCTGTTCGACCTCAAAGTCGCCCGTGAATCGGTTTTTCTCTCCTCCCTTAAATCCGTTGACCAGTCGCGATGGGATCTCGACGGCACGTAGCATTAGCGCCAGAGCTGAAGCAAAGTACTCGCAGTGACCCAATTTTCGATTGAAGAGAAAATCCTCAACCGGATCGCGCTGTGGATCGTGAACCGAAGAGTCCAAAGAGTAGCCATATTCGCCCGAATCGCGCAAATGAGTTTCTAGCCGCCCGGCCATTTCCAGTTGTGTGGGCCTTTGTTGAGCCACAGCATCGTAATCGGAAATCTGCCTGGCGAGGGCTTGCAGTTCATCCAAGCGTCCCGCGTCGTTGGGAAACGTCTCACACTGTTCCCAAAGCGGGGTTGCATAACTTCGGCTTTGCGGTTCTTGAAAGGAAATCTGCGGTTCTGATTTGATACTCGGCGGGGGGGGAGAATACACTGTGTACTGTAGCGTTTTCTGCCAACCGCGCGGCCTGACCCACGATAGCATCGCACTGAAGCGGTGGCGGCGGACACGTCTTGCGGCCTTGTTGAGTCCTTCAACCTCATCTAATCGGCAGTTATTGACCGGGTGCATGGCAAACAGAAAGTTCGTGCCGATTGGTTTCAGCCGATATTCTTGGCGGACCGAATTCGTTGGGAGATCTTCTGGCCGATAGCGGCGCCCGGGTGCCAGTCCCATCTGACCGACCACCCATTTGCCATCCTGGTAAGTTCCTAAAACGGCACCACGAAACAGAGGTTCATCATAGCCATACTTGAACGCGTAACGATTGACGTCGATCTCCGTTCCTTGTTCTTCGTTGTACATCCGCACGAAAAGAACTCGCTCGCTGCTTTCCAGAGTTTCTCCGAACGATCCCAGGAGAACCTCTTCATTGAACCCTGTGATATTCGGTGAAGAAGGGGCGTTGCGCGTGAACTCTTTCTGACCGATCCATTTGCGTGGCACAAGCAAGAAAAACATCGCCGCAATCACAAGCGAGGCACTCCCCGTGAGCAGCGTTGCGGCGACAAAGCGGCCGTCGATCCACGAATGCCGCGAAGTGTAGGGAACGGTGCCGTGAGCTATGCGTGATGGCTGAAGAATGTCATCATCGCGGGTGGGGTCCGCCGATTGAGCACGCTGCTCTCTGGAAAGGTCCAGCTCGCCCGAGGTGAGCTGGATCGCTGGGAATCCGGCGGTCGCAAAGGCAAACGACCGTTCTTCAATCTGGTGTTGCGACCAGCTCTCATACAGCGCAAAGAGGGTCAGCGACCAGATTGAAAAGAACAGGTAGGGGACCAGCCACAGGACGTAGCTGCCGGACTCACTAGGAGGCGTCAACACCGCGCCGACCGCCACCAGCAAGATACTCAAAGCGAACATCCACCAGTACTGCTTTTCTTTTTTTTCTTGAAAGAGCACGACCCATGTCAAATAGATCAGCAAGTGTGTCCCGGAAATCAGCCAGATTTCATCCTTGAGGCCAGGGTTTTCCTCGAGAAGTATCGGGTCAAGGTTGCTTAAGCCAAAGATCAATTCCGTTCCGGCCACTGCCATCGCCAACAAACCGAAACAGTTGGCGCCGAACGTTTGCAAGCGGAGGGTCTTCCAGCGTTCAGTGAAAAAATAAGCCAGCAACGCCAGCGGGCAAGTAAGGGCTTGGGGAAGAAAAAGAAACGCCAACTTATCGGCCATCGCGAGCATGACGGCCGACTGAGCGGTCAAAAGAAAGACGCTGACCTGAAAGATGGTTCGCACCTGTTGCATTGCGAACTCCTCACCCTAATCGAGTACAAAAACCGCCGCCAGCTCGCGACGGTTGACCGCAATCACTTCTGTTTTGACATCGCACACCGCTACTCCGCCGTCCACTTTCCGGCGGTCTTTGTTTCGGAACAGGTCGTCCACTTGTTGTTGTCGCCGCGTCGTCAGCAGCAGCGTCTGCGTGGTGCCCGGGCGAAGAGTCGCCAAGTGCCCGATTAACCGCTTGACGTCCGGGTTGCAACCTGCTTCCACCAGCGCCAGAATCTCCATCAGAGATTCGGTGCGGGACGATCCTGTCTGTCCTTCCCAGCAGTTCCAATCCGCACCGCTGACGGCCACGAAGAGACGCGCACCCAGAGTTTGCCGCATGTGTTCTACGCAGATTGTCGCAGCAAAACTGATCGCCAATTCGACACGTTCCAGGTCGGTGGATGCCGGTTGTTCCGGGCGCCACAAATCAAGCAGCACCATCAAATCCTGCCCACAGCTCCGGTCGAACTCCCGCACCATCAGTTCGTTGTGACGGGCCGACGTCCTCCAGTGAATGGCCCGCGGATTATCTCCGTGACGGAATTCCCGAATTCCATGGAATTCATCGTAAAATACGCCGCGTTGGGAGTCCGGCCGTTGAAAAAGTTCGGCGGCGATGGACCGCTTCCGTTTCCAAGCCGCTGACAACCGACCGATTCGTGGATAGACCAGAATTTTTCCGGGTTGCTCAAAGGTCAGTCCGCGTTCGACGAGACCCAGCGGAAATCGGCTGGAAAGGTCGATCGGTCCGAATCGGTACGTTCCCCTTTGCATCAAGCAGATTTTGTATGAAGCCGTCGTGTGCTGGCCGGCCCGCACACGGGGAAACAATACATGGGCCCTAAGACGTTCGTGGGCGTTTTGAATGCAATCGCTGGCAGTGACGAACGATGACGCAAACCACCACTTACGGTTCTCGAATCGAATATCGACCGAAAACGGTTCTCCGGCAAAGGCTCGCCGGGGGACGTGTCGCGTCAGGTTGGTTCTCTTAAACATCATGAAGATGATCCAACCGTTCAACACAAACGGACCGGCCATGAGAGAGAAGACAAGCATCGGCATATTCTGACGCGCCAACAGCGAACCGACAAACAGAACGGCCATGATCAACAGGTACACCAAGCCGGGCCGAGGCAGCGCGACCCGGGGCTTCGGCCGACTTTCCGGCAGGACGGCCAGCCAAGTCGCGATAAGTTCTCGCAGGCCTTGGCCGGCCAACAACAATCCCAGCACGATGATGATTGCGAGCGGAATAGCGCGCTGAATAGCCCACGGTAAGACCATCAAGATCGTCAGGCCGAGAATGGCAATCAACACCCCGGAAACGATCGGAACAATTCCCGGACGTGTCGTCCCGGGCGTTTCAGATGGTCCGGACAGCTTCGAATCTGATGCCAATGTCGGCCATTGCATCGGCCGGCCGGTCGCGGATTGAAAAAGCGTGTGGAGAATCTGCTTCAGCCCCCACAGACCAAGACCGGCTGCCACGCCTACAAACAAAACACGGTCCAGCGGGGTCCAATCCCACATCCGTGTAAAGAACTTCCAATAGGAGTAGAACAAACCGAAGCCGCACAGAAATGCCAGGACCCCAACCATCGGAATCGAAGGACGGGTGAACTCGTCGCCGTTGTATTCGCGGGACATGGCTTTGCAATCCTCGACGGTGGCATCTGCAAAGCGGACGCGGCACAACCTGGGTCGGTTTCCATCCAACCGTCGCCGCCAGACCGGTAACCTATTGCCAATTGACGGCTGTAATTCTAGCAAGAACGATCCTAATGTGTACGCCACAAATGGATTTCGATTGCAACGGGCTGCTAAATCCAGATCCCGATTGTTTCTCCCTCGAACGACGTTCGGCTCGCCTTCATCAACGTCTTCAAACAGGTTGCCAGAGGAGCATCGGTTTGCGACCAGCGGTCAGGCGGTTTACTGGCGATCACCGGGCCGCGTGAGTACACTCGAAGAAGCGGTGGTAACAACCGCCGTTGTGCAAAACCGTCCGGTCCGTATTCTTCAACCCAACGATACAACGAGGTCAGCGGCAGATGGTGTTTCGACTACGAATCCTGAAAGTCGGTCTTTTCTCGGCAACTTGCTGTTTGGTTTCATTGCTGGCGAGCGGTGACGGTGTCCAGATCATCGCCCAAGATACAAGCACCAGCGACGATGCAAAATCGCTGGCCAAACAGTTGCCGCGAATTTTAGCCGTTGATGCCCAGCACGCGCTGAAGACGTTCAAACTGGCACACGGCTTCGCGCTGGAACTGGTCGCTTCTGAACCGGACGTCGCCGACCCGGTTGATGCCTGCTTCGACGAAAACGGCCGGATGTACGTGGCCGAGATGCGAGGCTATCCCTATTCGGACGAACCGCGGCCACAATGTCTCGATGGAATCGGCCGCTCTAATGCCGGCGTGATCCGCCTGCTGGAAGACACCAACGGTGACGGCCGCATGGACCGCAGTGTCGTCTTTGCTGATGAGATCAGTTGGCCCACCTCGGTCTGCTGTTACAACGGCGGCGTGTTCGTCATTGCCCCGCCGCACATCTACTTCCTGAAAGACACCGACGGCGACGACGTGGCCGACCGGCGAGAAATCGTCTACTCGGGTTTCAGCCGGGCGAACGTACAGGCTTTGTCCAACAACCTCAAGTGGGGGCTGGATAACCACATTTACGCCGCGGGCGGACGCAACGGGGCCGAACTGACGCACCGCGGCCGGAAATTGTTCTCTTTGGGACGCCGCGATCTCCGTTTCAATCCGGCCACCGAAGAGCTGGAACTGGTCTCGGGCGGGTTGCAGTTCGGCCACTCGATGGACGACTGGGGAAACCGGTTCGTCTGCAGCAACAGCAATCACATGCTGCACATTGTTTTTCCGCAGCGGTACCTGAAGCGGAACCGGTCTCTGGCCGTCTCGGGAGTCGTCCGCAGCATCGCCCAAGAAGGGGGGGCGGCTCCGGTCTTTCGCCGCAGTTCGGCCGAACCGTGGCGGGTCGTCCGCACCCGCCGACGCGCGGTCGACCCCAAATTCCGCAAACGTGTCTCGCCAACCGAGCTGGTGCCTATCGGCTTCTTTACGTCGGCCACCGGGGTGACGATTTATCGTGGTGGCGCGTATCCGCCGCAGTTTCGCGGCAACGCATTCATCGGTGACGTGGGCGGGAACCTGGTGCATCGCAAGATCGTCAAACCGAACGGCGCCAGCTTCGTCGCCCAGCGAGCCGACCGGAACATGGAATTTTTGACGTCAACCGACAACTGGTTCCGCCCGACAAACTTCGTCAACGCGCCGGATGGCACGTTGTACATCCTCGACATGTACCGTGAAACCATCGAGCATCCCTTCTCGATTCCCGAAGACATCAAGGCGTATCTCGATCTGGAAAGCGGTCACGACCGCGGCCGCATTTACCGGCTGGTCTCGCCCGGCATGAAACGCATTCGGCCGCCGAAACTTGGCAACGCATCGACTGCGGAATTGGTCTTACAACTCGAGTCGCCGAATAGCTGGAACCGTGAAACGGCACAGAGGCTGCTCTGGCAGCGCCAGGACAAATCGGCCCTGCAACCGCTCCGAAAACTGGTCACAACCTCAAAGTCAGCGCTGGCGCGGTTACACGCACTTTGGACGCTTCAGGGGATGGACGCGCTGACGTCTGAACTGCTGCTGGCTGCACTATCTGATTCAAACGCCGGTGTGCGCGAACACGCCGTTCGGCTCTCGGAACCATTTCTGGATTCTTCGCCGGCACTGGCTGCGGCGGTGAGTCAATTGGCAAACGACCGCGCGTACCGCGTTCGGATGCAGGTGGCCTACTCACTCGGCGAGATGAAACCGGCCGCTGCGCTGACGACGCTGGTTTCACTAGCAACCACCATCGGCAACGATCTCGACCTGCGAACGGCATTGCTGTCCTCAATCGGTGATTCCCCGGACGAATTGGCCGTCACGCTGCTGGAAGATGCGGTACTTCTGAAAGCAGCAATCCGCTCCGGTCTGCTTGCCGAACTGACACAGATGGCCGGAACGAAGAATAACGACGAAGGAGCCGCCCGCGTTTTAGCGTCTGCGATTTCTCTCGACGGTCAGCTACCGGTCAAACAGACGTTGCTGGGCGCTCTGGGAGGGGGGTTGCGCCGCCGCGGTTCATCGGTTCCGGCACTGCTGTTGAGTAAAGCCGTCGACCCACAAACTCGCACGCGTATCCGCCGGCTGTTTGTCGAGGCCGGTCGGATGGCGGAAGATGGCAGCCGCTCTGCATCCGATAGAGGGCGGGCGATTCGGCTGCTGGCGGATGCCGACTTCGAGACGGCCTCCCGGCATTTGGGTCCGCTGTTGACGCCGTTGGTGCCGCAATCGTTGCAGTCGCAAGCGGTGCAGGCACTCGGCGAGCACTCCAATCCGCAAGTTGGTGACTTGTTGATGGCCTCGTGGCGGGGCGACAGCCCGAAAGTTCGACGCCAAGTGGTGGACGTCATGCTCGGACGGGCCGGCCGAATCGACACTCTGCTGGCTGCGATCGCTGCTCAGACTGTCAAACCGGCCGAACTCGAACGCGACAAAAAACAGTTGCTGCTGAATCATCCCAATAACCAAGTTCGCTCGCGGGCCCGCAAGTTGTTCGGCGCCGACGTGCCCAGCAGCCGGGCCAAAGTGATCGCCGATTACCAGAAAACTCTTGCGCTGGAAGGCAACGTCACTCGCGGACGGCAACTGTTCCTAAAGCAGTGCGTCATCTGCCACAAGGTGGGTGACGAGGGACAACAGGTCGGGCCTGAATTGGCCTCGACACAGAACAAGTCGCCGGCCGATATGCTGCTGGCCATTCTCGACCCGAATCGCGAAGCGCAGCCCAACTTCACCAATTACACGCTGGTGACGACACAGGGCAAAATCGTCACCGGCATAATCACCGACGAGACCGCCAACAGTATCACGCTGCGCCGCGCCGAGGGCAAACAGGAGACCGTTCTTCGCGGCAACATCGAAACGTTGATCTCCAGCGGCCTGTCTCTGATGCCCGAGGGACTGGAGAAAGAGCTAACCCCGCAACAACTCGCCGATGTGATTTCATTCGCACGGACTATTGCGCCGGCGAAGGGGGAGCAGAAGAGGGGGAGATAAGGAGAGGGAGATTCCTGGTTTCCAAGCTCCGGCTTGGGAACCCACATCCGTGTCAGCCGTGGTTAACATCTTCGAAGAGCCCTCAGCAACGCTGCGTCATCTCGAAGAACACACGCCGATAGACATAATATCTGGACGAACTAACTTTCACCTTTCATTCAGGAACATGCTCATGTTTGCGATGAAGAAGCTTCTGTTCTCCGTTCTCCCCCTTGTGTTGCTCTCGCTGCCGGCGGCTGCCGATGAAAAGCAGAACGACAACGAAGCGGGATTCATCAGCCTGTTCAACGGGAAAGACCTCAGCGGCTGGCGGATCAGCGAGAAGGGAAAGTTCCGTGTCGAGGACGGAAAAATCGTCGTCAACGGTCCGCGGTCGCATCTCTTCACGGAAAGGGAGTTCAAAAACTTTGAATTTCGGGCGGAAGTCATGACGACCCCGGGAAGCAATTCGGGGATTTACTTTCACACAGAGTATTTAGACGAGGGCTGGCCGGTGAAAGGGCACGAAACTCAGGTGAACGTCACCCAGCGTGATCCGGTCAAGACCGGCAGCCTGTACGGCATCGTCAAACTGTACGAAACCCCGGTCAAAGACAACCAATGGTGGACACAGACGATTATCGTCCGGTGTCAGAACATCGTCATCAAAATCAACGGCAAGACGGTCGTCGATTACACAGAGCCAGAAGGCATCAAGGGCCCGCGCCGGGTGAGCCGGGGGGCCTTTGCGCTGCAGGCGCACGATCCTAAAAGTGTCATCTATTACCGCAACATTCGGGTGAAACCATTTTCCGATTGACGGCAATCCATTGACAGGAAAGCGGCCCCCCCGGGACTGTAGGGAAGGAGAGAGGGAGTGAAGGAGAGAATGGAGTTTTTCTCCTTTTCTCCCCCTCTCCCTCCCAATTTCTTCGTAACTCAACAGAAAACCTCATCCGCTGGGTCCCTGTTTGGCTTGCGATGCACCGAGCCAAGAGAGCATGCTCGAAATGCGCCTCGGCTATAACACCAACGGGCTTGCAAACCACCGCTGGTCGGACGCTATCGAGTTGATGGCCGAGATCGGATATCGCTCGGTCGCGCTGACCGTCGACCATCATTGTCTCGACCCCTTTTCTCCCCGATTTGGCGATGAGGTCGCCACCATGCGGGAATTGCTGCAGCGGCTCGACATGATCTCGGTCGTCGAAACCGGCGCAAGGTTCCTGCTTCATCCGCGACTCAAACACGAGCCGACGCTGATGAGCCCCGTCGCCGAGCAAAGGCGCGTCCGCATCGGGTTTCTGAAACGGTGCATCGACGTCGCCGCCGATCTTCGCTCGGAAGCTATTTCGTTCTGGTCGGGGGTCCTGCGTGAGCCGATTTCTGAAGAACGGGCCTTCGAGCGTCTGACCGCCGGCTGCCGCGAAATCGTCGAATACGCCGCCCTGAAGAACGTGCGGCTGGCTTTCGAGCCGGAACCGGGCATGTTCATCGAAACCATGGACCAATTTGCCCGACTGCTCGAGCGCGTCGATGCGCCCCATTTTGGTCTCACGATCGACGTCGGGCATCTGCAGTGTGTTGAATCCGGGCCGATCTCCTCGCATCTACGCCGCTGGGGCAAACGGCTGTGGAACGTTCACATTGAGGACATGCGCCGCGGCGCTCATGAACATCTGCCTTTCGGCGAGGGGGAGATTGAGTTCAGCCCGGTGTTCTCCACGCTACTGGAAATCGGCTACACTGGCGGCGTGAACGTGGAGCTGAGCCGTCACAGCCATGTCGCCCCGCAAATGATGCGGGAATCGTACGAGTTTCTCCAGTCGTTACTGCTGGATATCGATCAAGGGGGTTGAAGGACTGGAGTGCGACCGTGCGTGATAGAATTGGCAATGTCTTGGGCACACAAGGGGAGAATCGAGTCGTTGTGAGGGATTACGAGTCGGCAAGCGAAGTGGAGTGTTGCATATGAACAAACTGAAGCTATGTGGCAACATACTTTTCGCGATTGCCTTTGTTCTGCTTGCGGTAGGCAGTTTCTTTCTTATCGTAGCTGCCTACTCGCCAGTCAAGCTCGTGGGCGAATTCTCGCTATTACCAAATAGATACATTTATTTTGAAAGTGTATTCGTTGAAATGAATCCATTTGGTCTAGTGGTGCTGTTCGTGTTCAGCGTTGTCTTGATCGAAGTTGGTGCGGTGTACTTTGCCAAAGGTTCGGAAGATTCGAATGTCAAATGACCCCACTACCAAATTTGCCGTTTTGCTGTCGATTCCCGGACTGCGCGGGCAAGATTTGTCGTCGATGCCTCGGCTGGCGGGTCTGGCCGCCGATGGGGCGGCGGTCCCGATGGTTCCGTCGTTTCCGTGTTTGACCTGCCCGGTTCAGGCGACACTGACAACCGGCCTCGGGCCGGAAAAACACGGTGTGGTGGCCAACGGGTTTAATTGGCGGGACAGCGGCAAAGTCGAAATGTGGACAGCCTGGAACGAGGTGATTCAGTCGCCGCAAATCTGGAACATCCTGCGCGAGCACGACAAGCAACTCACGTCGGCCGTTTGGTTTCCGTTGCTTAGCAAAGGTGCCGCCGCCGATTACATCTGCACGCCGGCGCCGATTCACAATCCCGATGGGTCCGAATCGTTATGGTGTTACACCCAGCCGACTGAACTGTACGGCCAACTGCGAGACGAGCTGGGACACTTTCCGCTGATGAACTTCTGGGGACCACTGACGAGCATCCGGTCGACCGATTGGATTGTGGATTCAGCCATCGTTGCCGCTCGGCGATTTCGGCCTCGGTTCTCTTACATCTACCTGCCTCATCTGGACTATGCGGCGCAGAAGTTCGGCCCCGACAGCCAGCAGGCCACAGCGGCATTGGGCGAACTCGACGCGGCGATCGGACGGCTGATCGACGGTTATCGCGATGCCGGCCTGAACGACGCACTGTGGCTGGCGGCCGGCGAATACGTGATCGGTCCGGTTTCCGGCGCTGCATACCCAAACCGCATTCTCCGCGAAGCCGGTCTGCTGACGCTGCGCGAACAGGAGGACGGGGAAGACCTTGTCCCGTCGCAGAGCAAAGCCTGGGCGCTGGCCGATCACCAGTTGGCCCATGTGTTCGTCAACGACGTGAACGACATCGACCGCGTTGCCGAATTATTCCGTGGCGATGACGACGTGGACGAAGTGCTCGTCGGTGAAAGCCGCTCGGCCTTCGGGATGAATCATCCGCGTTCGGGCGAGGTGGTGCTGGTCGCCCAGCCGGACCGGTGGTTCGCCTATTATTGGTGGTTCGACGAGGCCCGTGCGCCGAAATTCGCCCGCACGGTCGATATTCATCGGAAACCGGGATACGACCCGGTCGAGATGTTCATCGACATGCCGGCCAAAACGACTCCGCTGGATGCGACGTTGATCAAAGGCTCGCACGGCTGCCGGGCTGATGTGCCCGAACGCCGGCCCGTGCTGATCTGTTCGCAGCGGGCCGCGCTGCCGAACCGCGAAACGGAACCGGTCGCCGACACCGAGGTGGCCGGAATTGTTTTTCGAAACTTCGGGCTCTCCGGATGATTCCTGGATCAGTCGAGTTTTTTCGTCAGTTTGGATTGGGCAATCTCTCTGCTGCCCGGTGTTGCGAAACCGACAATGCGTCCTTCCCGGTAGACCCGCATGATCACGTCGTCGAGTCGGGGCTCGGCGGTCCAGGTTTTGGCGGTTTCACCGCGGTCGATTTTCACTGAAAGCTGCACCCCGCCATCCGGCCGTCTTTGATCGTCAAAGAATCCGCTGCGGGCTAAGTCCAGCAACATCAAATCGAGTTGCTGTTTGGAAAAATCGAACACCCAAACTTCGTCGTCGGCTGACATGGATGGATCGTTGATCCCCGGCGCCTGAAATGTGATTCGCGAAAATTTCGAGCGAACTATTTCGGTCAACGACGCGCGACCAGCATCGGGAAATGGAGGGCTATGCGAGAGCCTCAACGTGGCCCGCACCAGTCCCGGTTTGGCATTTGGAGGGGGGTATTGAATCCGCAGATCGGCGGCCTTCCAGCGGCTGGCGTCGGTCGTTGACGTGGCTCCAGCAAGGGCCATTTCACCGACCGGACGAAACCAGTCAGAGGCCAGCGCCGCGTGGTTGCCCCGAATATCGTAGATGATTTCGACGGCCTGGTAACGAGGCGCTCCGGTTTCAGTCACCCCGACTTTGTGCGGAAACCAGCAACCGCACAGGGCAAACAGCACGACCGGCCAGACATCCCCAGGAATTTGAATCGTGTGTTTCAAAACGTTCACGTTTTACACATAGTCTTCGCGGATCGGATGGAAGATGTCGAGCGCCTTAGCCCCTTCGTCCATGGCCACCACCCGATGCGTGACGCCCCCCGGAATTGTGTACATGTCTCCCGGATCGAGCACATGATCTTCATCGCCCACAAAAAAATGGGCCCGGCCCTCAACGACCATTCCCACCTGTTCGTGCCGGTGTGAGTGCGCTTCGACCACCGCTCCCGGCTGGAATTCGACCAGGCTAAGCATCATCTGCTTGCCGGCCCTGGTGAAAATATCGACGCCGGGAAAGATACTCTTGTGCACACATTGCGACTTATCGACAAAGTAGGCTGACATGCTGTAGCTTCCCCCTGGCTGTTTTGACATGTTTCAACGAGGCAGCGCCACCTCAGGCGCTGCACAGAGCTTCGAAATCGTCACCACCCGCATCATCGGCACAGTCGAAGTCTTCTTCCCGGCCGACGGTTAGTGCCTCGTCCACTTTAATTTTACGTATGCGGACAACCAAAACCGAGCACGGGCGTCTTGTCCTCCCGTGCGGTCTTTGCAGAGTAACCGGTAACAACAAAGTGGTCATACCACTACCGGCTCGATGGTATGCGGTGCATTGTGTAGTGCCCTATGGCCGGCCAGAGCGGTCGATTCGGGTCGGCACCGATTGGCCCACAACCAACCTCGTAGACGTACCCCTGCCGAAGCCGATCGACCTTGAGCATGACCGACTTTCGGTCCGGGGCCACGCTCACTGATTCGATAGTAACGCGGTGGCGTCCTGAGTCGGGCGTTGCGTAACTCCCCTGCCAGACGCGGGTGTAGCCAGAGATGGAATAGTTCTTCGCCGATGAGGCCGCCTGGGGATCGATTTCACCATTGAATTCAATCTGAAACCCGTCCGCGAGCGCCCGCAGTTCGCGGATGCCGGTGGGAAGTTTTCCGTTCGGTCGCAGTCTGGTGATCGCACCGGAATTGCGACCGCCGAGCCAGCCGCTGTCGAAGATACTGCCAATGTAGATGTCACCGTTGGGCGCCACTGCACCGCACAACGGCCCGACAAAGTTCGTCTCACCGACGCCGGCGTTCGGTCGGCTGAAATAGTAGGCCGCCCCCTGAAGAACGTCGCCGACCCGTTGCAGCGTGAACCTGATCAGGAAGCGGCTGTCGTATTCGCAGCCAATGCCATGCCCCGCCAACCCAGCGAGCGGCCGGCGTAAGTCGGCTGGTGCTGGCTGATTGTTTGTCGCCTTTCCCTTAATGGGCAGAAAAAACAACCCGTTGACGCTACGAGTCCAAGGATGCGGCACATGAATAGCCGGCGGTGTCAGGGGCGCGTCAGGATTCGGCTCGTGACGGCTCGGCACGCCGTAATATCGCCCTTCGACCAGGTGGTTGATCTCGTTAAACGTGTTCTGTACGCCCTGATTATCGCTGACGAAAATGTCTCCGTCCCCACTGATGGCCAGCCCGACCGGGTAGCGAAACGAACGTCCCAGCGGCGTGATTTTTCCTTTCGGACCGATCTGCAAAATGGCGCCCCGCCAGCGAGACTTCTGCTTCGGGCGGTTTTTCTGGTTGTAATCGCTGCCGAGCCCCACGTATAGATTCCCCCGCGAATCTCGGACAATTCCACAGGTCCAGTCGTGATAGTTGGAATTGTAACCCCAGCCGGTCGCAATGACGCTCCGCACATCGGCCCGTCCGTCGCCGTCGGTGTCTCGCAGCCGAATGACCTCTGGCTTATGGGCGACGATCAGGTCTGTTCCGTCGGCAATGATTCCGAACGGAGCCGCCAGCCCTTCTTCGAAGATCGTCAGCTTGTCTTCAATGCCATCGCCGTCAGTATCGTGTGCGATGTAGACGTGACCTTTCAGCGAGGTGAAGGCCAGCTTGCCGTCGTGGGTCCAAGTCATCGCGGTCGGCATGATCGATCGCGAAATCGGCAACCGTACGCCGTCGAATCCGGGAGCCGAAGTCACGTTTTCGATCTTCAGTGTTTCCGTCTTGGGCTTCAGTTTGATCTGCGACTGTTCCGGCTTCAGAGAACTGGAATAGCGAAGTGTCACCACCCGGTGGATCGGACCGACGGCGCCTCCCGGTGAACTCACATCCATCTTCAGGAATTCGCGGCCTTTGATGCCGGGAAATGATTCCCACTTTCCGTTGAGGCTTCGGACCGCTTCGATCTTCGGAGACCCGACGGTCGCCTTGGATTTCGGCCGGAAAATGAGCACGTGATGGTCCCCGGTGACAAGACTTCCGAATTGCGCACGGCTCGGCCCTCGTACCTGGATTTCGCGTGTCCATCCACTGCGTTGTCCCGCATTCACAGCCGCAACCGGTTTGATAATCTCTATCATCGTTAAGCGATGAACTTTGCCGGCCACCTCGAAGGAAAGATAGTATTCAAAGATCAGGCCAAGAGCGTGCGGCGCGTAACCAATTAGCCGACCGTTCGTTCCGTGCTCCCGTTTGGGAAAAATGAGCTTCGCATTTTTCTTGTTCTTCGGGAGAATCGCAAAATCACAACTGGTTTGAAATCCGCTCACAATCGGAATGCCGGCCATGTCCCAGTACCAGCTTTTGCCCTCGGTCCGCTGCCGGGCGAAATCGCCGAAAAACCAACCGCGTAGGCTATACGTGTCGAGATCGAACAAGATGTTGTGGCCGTTGTCGAAACCGATGGCCAGCGCACGGGCCACGTAACCGCCGCCGTTTTCTTTGGGATTAGTGAAGACGTCCCGCACAATCCGCGCCCGCTCGCCCGGCCCCACAACCAGAAATTGTTCGACCGCCGTCGGATCGGTCGGCGGCGTGAACTTCGGATCGTTCAGCGCGTTCCAAGTTGCTAACAACTGCCGGTCGACGTCCGCATCGAGCAATCCGGGCACGGCCTTGACGTATGACGGCATCTCCATGCCGGGCACAATTCGGATCGGCGAGCGCGTCCAGCGAACGTAGAATTCTTTCCGCATCCGCCGGCCGAGCATCATCAGATCGGACCCGCGCGTGCCGAGCGCAACATTTCTCGGCACGTAACTGCCGATTTGATGACAGGCGATACAACTGAATCCCCGTGGACCGACCAGCGTGTGACCGAGCACAAGTGTCTGGGAACCGTCGGCGGGGGACGGTGCTTCAATCGGCCGCGTCGTCGGCGCGCTGGCGGGAATCCGATCGTGACTGATCAGGTACGCCAGCAGGGCCCGTTTCTCTTCCGGTGAATGCCGAAACCGCGGCATGCGGACCAGCAGCCATGGCATGCGGACCTGTGGCTGCTCTCCGGAGACCGCTTCGGTCAACAACTTGTCGAGCAGTTTGTCGCCGACAGCATTCAGTGTCGGCGGGATCAACCCTTGGCTTTTTCCTTGCAGGTCCTTGTCGAGTCGGGCCATGCTGCCGGCCACAGCGACAATGCCTGGATTGTCTCCCCGCTCGTGGCAGTCCAAACAATTGCGGCGTTCGAGGACCTGCCTTCCACGAGTAAACTCGCTCTGCGGCGAAAGTGTTCCGGCTCGCGAGTTGATGAACGCCTTGACCGCATCGCGGTCGATTTGTGCGAACACCGGCCGCTGCGACTTGCGGTCTGTCTGCTCTGCCAAACACGACTTCGACCAGTCGGCAACCGGCTTTGACAGATCGGAGATGCCGGCCGCGTCAGTTTTAGTCCCGTCGATCTGGTGGCAGGCGGCACACCGGGCCGCGCGGACGAGTTCTCGTCCTTTGGCAACCAAATCGGCTGGGGCTTCGGAGAACGAGACCGATTTCTCGGTGCCGGACGTGCGATCCCCCTGCAGCGCCGTCAAGAATAGAACGATCTGCCGGCGTTCGTTTCCGCTGAGCTTGATGACCGGCATACGATGATCGGAGTTGAGCCGTTCTGGCTGTGTCAGCCAGGTGTTGAGCCATTCCACCGAGCGTTTTCGTCCGATGGCGGACAGATCACCGCCGCCGTACGGGCCGTTCTGTCCCTGCTGGCCCACACGATGACACGCCAGACAGCCGACCGATCGCAAGAGCACTTCTCCCTTGCGACGCTCTTTGTACCGGTCTTTCTCCTGCACCGCGCCGGGAGCCGACAGCTTGACCGGCTGAGACTGTTTCACCAGGTACGCGGCAATCGCACGGGCTTCATCGGCCGTAAACCTGAACGATGGCATGCGTGTGTGCGGCGACGACTCGCCCGGATGCTGGATTTTCCGCATCAGCCAGTTCTGGCTTGTCCCGGCTGCAATGTGCGTCAAGGCCGGTGCGGGTTGACTTGGCGAATCGTTCTGTCGCTTGTGACAGCGATTACAACGATGGGCATCGAACGCAACTCGCCCTCGCTCGATCTTCGACAACTCCGAATGGCTTTCCTCCCGGAACAGCAGATGTTGGGAAATTGGCTCCAAAAGAAAGGCATCGGACGACCAGAACATCTGAATTTGTGCCGACTGCCTGGTTTTGGCGAACTGAACCTCGAGGAGTTTGTCACCGAAGTCGAGGGTGAACTCTTGGCCGGAAATCCATGACGGCTGCTTTGCTGTTCCTGAAAGGACCCGTTGGCCGGCAACCCGGACGTCAACTTTTCCCTGCAGATAGACGTGAAACCGATATCGGCCGGCCTGCTTCACCAGCAGCCGACTTTGCCAATGTGCCTGAAAGGGACCGGCCGGCAATCGT
Source organism: Planctomycetota bacterium (assembly GCA_963582395.1). GTDB lineage: Bacteria > Planctomycetota > Planctomycetia > Planctomycetales > Planctomycetaceae > CAUZTK01. Next base: position 17,349 of record CAUZTK010000035.1, read on the forward strand.
GTATCGGGTGCGTCGGTCCCCCAGATAAAGGCCAAGTCAGGATCGATTCGCTCGACCGATTTCGCGGCTGCCCTATAGCGGGCCAGCAATCCGGGTGAAAAATCCTCATCGTGTCGCTGAGCATCGGCGGCAGATGGAAGCAGCAGACAGGTGGTCAGCAACACGAACCGCGTCGGACAGTTCGGCATCGTTCGACTCCGAAAACGGTTTTGTCATGTCGTGGCAGAATGCGCACGATGAAACTTTAAGTATACTGCCCACTGATTCCGATGACACGGCCCCAGGAATAGCAGCCCGGCTGTTGCCAACAGTCGGGCTACTCCCAGACCAGATAGGACCCGAAGCCGATGATTGCCGAACATTCCAACTGGCACGACCTTCTTGACGCATTCCGCAGCGAGCGGGAACAGATCGCCCTCGGCGGCGGCGAAAAGGCCATCGATCGGCAGCACGGGAAAAATCGGCTCACCGCCCGCGAGCGGATTGTGGCATTGATCGATCCCGGCACGGAATTCTTCGAAATTGGCCGTTGGGCGGCCTGGGGCATGTACGCCGAGTGGGGACCGGCCCCGGCAGCCAGTGTGATCTGCGGGATCGCGCGGGTGGCCGACCGATCGTTTCTGGTCATCGCCAACGACGCCACGGTCAAAGCCGGCGCCTTTTTTCCCATGACCGCCAAAAAAGTTCTGCGGGCGCAGCGTATTGCGCTCATCAACCGGCTGCCTTTGATCTACCTGGTCGATTCGGCCGGCGTCATGCTGCCGCTGCAAGACGAGGTGTTTCCCGACGAAGACGATTTCGGCCGCATCTTTCGCAACAACGCGGTGTTGTCGGCCTTGGGCGTGCCTCAATTGGCGGCCATCATGGGCAACTGCGTGGCCGGCGGCGGTTACCTGCCGGTGCTGTGTGACAAGTTGATTATGACGGAAGGCTCGGGGTTGTATCTGGCCGGCCCGGCGTTGGTAAAAAGCTCGATCGGGCAGGACGTCTCTCACGAAGAACTGGGCGGAGCCCAGATGCACTCCTCGATCAGCGGTACCATCGACTTCCACGAGCCGGACGAAGATGCGTGTCTGGTCCGGCTGCGCTCGCTGGCCGCCACGTTACCAGAGGACATGCACTCTGGCCAGTTCCGCAAAGACTTGAGGCAGGCGAGCGACCGGCGTCAGCCGGCCGATGAAAACGAAGCTGCAGACGCACCCGAATCCATTCCCAACCAGAGGCTGACACCACCGGCTCGCTCGCAGGAAGACATCTATGACATCTTCACCATCGACCCGCAACAGCAGTATGAGGTCCGCCAACTGCTCGACTGCATTGTCGATGCCGGCAGCTTTCAGGAGTACAAGGCCGCATTCGGCAAGACGATCGTTTGTGGTTATGCCCTCATCGGAGGTTACCGCGTCGGTATTTTGACCAATCAGCACCAGACCGAAAAAACCGGGACCGGCGAACTGCAACTCGGCGGGGTCATCTATCACGACAGCGCCGAGAAGGCCGCCCGTTTCGTTATGGACTGCAATCAGACCTGGACGCCGCTGGTGTTCCTGCAAGACGTGTACGGGTTCATGGTGGGCCGCGATTCAGAGCAAGCGGGCATCATCCGTGCCGGGGCAAAGCTGGTGAACGTCATCTCCAACAGCCGTGTTCCTAAGCTCACGGTCATCATGGGCGGCAGCCATGGGGCCGGCAACTACGCCATGTGCGGAAAAGCGTTTGATCCGCGGTTCATTTTCGCCTGGCCGACGGCCCGGTATGCCGTGATGGGTTCCCAGCAAGCGGCCTCCACGTTGCTGGACATCAACATCGCCGCTTTGAAGCGGGACGGACAGACGCCAGAGGCAAACGAACTGAAGGAGCTGCGTCAAAAAATCGTCATGTCTTACGAGGAGCAGACCGACGTCCGCTATGCCGCCGCCCGCGGCTGGGTGGACGAGATCATCGAGCCGGCCCAAACCCGGGCGGCGTTGATGACGGCGCTGGAGATCTCGACCCGCCACGCCGACCCGGAACCCTTCCGCACCGGAGTTTTGCAGGTCTGAACAAAGCGACGACTGAGGACGCGACTTGCGGAAAGGGCTTACCGGCCGAGCTTTCGGTGAGCGTAACTCAGTTTGATGTGCGGGTTTTGCTCTTCAGCGTTTTAAAGCAGAGCCAATGGTCCCCGCGCCCCGGTGGTTGGTCCTGA
>CAUZTK010000036.1:0-19401 GCA_963582395.1 Planctomycetota bacterium
AAAAGATCACCATCCGGCAGAACAAGATCAGCGAAACTCGCCGGCCGATGAAGCGGGTCGGTATTCGTATCGGCCAGCATGCACGCCAGATAGAACTCGTCGGAAATGCCATCGACGGGATGGCGGTCGCTGTCGCAGATTCGAGGAAGCCGTAACCGCCCGTTTGTCGTTGCAGCGGGATACTCTCGAAATGGCCGAATCGCTAAGCTGGTTCCAGAAATTGTGGTGGTGGATCGGATTCGGGGCCGGTCTGTGGTTGCTGCTCGCCGTCGTACTGTTGCTGGTGGACTGGTTCCGCGAGAATTCCACGCTGAACTGGGTGGTCGCTGTCTACCTGCTGCTGACGATTATCGCCAGTATCGGCTCGTTCGTGGCTTACGGAATCGACAACCGACGGGCCGCCAAAGGGCGGCGGCGCGTCTCGCAACGAACGTTACACGGTCTGGCGCTGGTCGGCGGTTGGCCGGGCGCCGTCCTTGGGCAACGCGTCTTTGGTCACAAGACGCAGAAGCTGACGTTCCGACTGGCGCACTGGCTGATTGTTCTTCTGCACGCAGCGATCATCCTGTTCGGCGCTTGGCGGCTCCTCGTGTGAGACCGCCTGTGTACTGCAACCGCCAGAGAACCCTGCCGCACGCGAAGCGGGTCATGCACAATCCAGCCTAGCCAACGTGTTTTCGGTCGGCTAATCTTTCTAATACGTTAAGGGACGTGAGTCGAGATTTGTAAAAGATCTTCGACCGGCGGGAAACGCAACAGGTTCATAACGGGGACAGCTAGCCATGATGTGCCCATTTTGTCGCTTGGGCGAAACGAAAGTCATCGACTCTCGCGCTAGCCAGGAGTTTGCCATTCGTCGCCGGCGCGAATGCCTGAGCTGCGGGCGGCGCTTCACAACCTACGAAAAAATCGAAGAGTCAGCGCTGAAAGTCATCAAGAAGGACGGTTCCCGCGTTCCGTTCGACCGTGAAAAAATTCGCGCCGGATTGGAAAAAGCCTGCTATAAACGACCCATCAGCGAAAGACAAATCGAAGCCATCATCTGCGACGTTGAATCGGACATCTACGAACAGTTCGATCGCGAAGTTCCCTCCCGGTCTATCGGCGAAAAAGTCTTTAGCTCCTTGCGGGACGTCGATCAGGTCGCTTTTGTCCGGTTTGCGTCAGTTTATCGCGAGTTCAAGGACGTCAACGACTTCGTTGAAGAATTGGAACCGATGCTCAGAGATGAAAAGCTGCGACATTGAATTCGTGGAGCCTACTCGGAAGGCCCTGGGGGCGACGTTTTCTCAGGTAAACTCCTGGTGTGCCTGTCACCTGAGCCGTATACTCGATAGTGGTCAGTGGCTTGCCACAACTAAACAATTTCGTGATTGCTGGATCGAGTTGCCGACACTACTCGATCGTGTTCACTAATCTGCACGTCAAGCCGCCGAAGCCATGGTCCGTCCGAGTCGAAAGTTGCCAGACCACAACTCCCGTCGATTTTGGGTCAAGATCTTTGAAAACGAAAGGATGTGGACGTTTTCGCGAATCGCATCGTTTAGAGTTTGACCAGGAAAATTCAACCCATTTTATGAGCTCATTGATTACCTCTTCGAAATCACCATCCGGGATCTCATGGGAGAATCGAAAATGCGGCGAAGATTGCTGTTGCTGATAAGTGCCGTCGTCCTGCCGACGGCTGTTGCTTGGGCGGGGGACTGCGGTTGTCCACCCGCGCCCTGTTGTGAAGAACGAGTCGTTGAAACGACCTGTTATGTTCCTCAGTGTGTCACCGAGACTCGCAAGATCCAGTGCATCGAGTACGCCTACGAGGAACGGGAACGAAAGGTTACGTATTACGAACGTGTTCCCGAGATCAAAACCGTGACCTGCCAGTACACGGTCATGGTCCCCCAGACGCGGACCCGTGAGCACACCTACACCGTCTGCAAGCCGATTTGGAAAGACGTGACCCGCGAGTATACGGTGATGGTGCCCCACACCGAGACTCGCACCGCAACTCGAACCGTGTGTAAGCCGGTCTGGAAAGAGGTCCGCCGAGAATACACGGTGCAGGTTCCTCACACGGAAACACGCACGTCAACTCATACTGTCTGTAAGCCGGTTTGGAAAGAGGTCAGCCGAGACTACACAGTCATAGTCCCTCACACTGAAACCCGTCAAGGAGTTCGGAAGGTGTGGAAGTGTGTGCCGGCCAAGCGGACCCACATCGTCTGCGAGGACCAAGGGCATTGGGAAGAGCGGACAGTCGCGGCACGCTGCGATCCGTGCCAGCCGACCGTTTGCAAAGTGTGGGTCTCCAAAATCGTCCAAAAAGAAGTGCCCTACACCGTCAATGAAATGCAGTGCCTCGACGATCCGTATGAGTATCAAGTAACCGTCTGCAAGCCGGAAACGCGAACTTGTACGGTCAAGATCTGCGAATATGTGACAGAAGAGCAACCCTACGAGTACCGGGTCACCGTTTGCAAGCCGGAGACGCGATCCTGCACAGTCAAGGTTTGCGAATACGTGACGGAAGAGCAGTCCCACGAGTACAAGGTCACCGTTTGCAAGCCGGAGACGCGATCTTGCACGGTCAAGGTTTGCGAGTACGTCAAGGAACAGAAAACTTGCACTGTGAATTACACCGTTTGCGTTCCGCAGCAGCGGACGAAGACGTATGAAGTCTGCACCTATAAGTGTGTGCCGCGTCAGCGCACCGAAAAGTATACGGTCTGCGTGCCTCATACGGTGAAAAAGGAAATCCAGGTACAGGTCTGTAAGATGGTTCCGCAAACAGTCACCTGCCGCGTCCCGGTAACTTGCTGCCGGCCGGCGCCGCACTGTTACGGATCATGATGGAAACGTTTCTCCAAGAAGGTACTGAGTGACCTTGCACACTACGGGAAACAGCGTGCCGGCTCAAAGAAGTCGGTACGCTGTTTCTGTTTCGTCCGTCAGCGGTGTCGGCAGACGGAGAAGCGAGTGGCCGATCGACAAGGGCGACACGCGGAGAGAACACCCATCGACTGGAATTCCAACACATTCTCGTCTGCTCGCGGGTTGGTCGGCGTCGCAATCGGAGGAGCCGTTGGGTATTTCTTGTTTGCATGGATCGCCCGTCAAGGTTTCTATGTCGGGCTGGTTCCGGGCGCATTTGTGGGGATCGGTTTTTCATTAGCCTGCCGAAGAGGGTCGGTTGTTGGTGGCGTTTTATGCGGTCTGCTGGGGATCGCGGCGGGGCTGTTTCCGGAATGGTGCGTCTTTCCCTTCGTGAAGGATAAGAGTTTTTTGTTTTTCATAGCCCATGTGCACGAACTTCGGGCGCGCTCACTCTGATTATGATCGCCGGCGGCGGACTGCTGGGATTCTGGTTCGCAAAGGGCGGTCGCATCGTATGACCAATTCCGAATCCCCCAAACCGGGCGACTGCCGCGCAGCAAACAGCTCAAGTCCGCAGCCAATTCCCGTGGATTGTGACACCGGACCAACGTGGTACCGGTGTCTGCCGGCTCGTATTGGGACGGTGGGTGAACTTTGCCGGAGGCTTGGGCTCAGCGTTTGTCCGCAGCCGCGCTTAGCCATTGGCCTGTCGAGAGTAGTTGCAGCGAATAGGCACCGGCAGTTGTTCGGCTCTCGGCCGACACGCTAGGGTCGACGTTCAGTTGGTCGAGCAGATGTTCTGCTCTTTCATAGCTGCAAAATCGCTCCAACCGTCCCAGAAATGGTCTGAATGCGGAGCTGCGAAGTGCATCAGCAACTGTTTCGGTCCGGCTGATCAGGTGACTGCGATTGTTGGCCAACACCAACTCGCGGCAACGGCAAGCGACTTCCGGCCAGCCGGCGCGAACCGCAGACACGCCCGCCAGAATCAAGAATTTGTCGCGACCCAGAAGCTGCCGCTTCTGTTGCGACAGGTCGGCCAGCTTGACGTATGCCAGCATTGCTCGTTCGTGATCGGCCATCAACTTTTCCACTCGCGGCGAGGTCTGAGACAACTTAGCGCTATCGTCCTCGTCCAGAGACGTGACCTTTTGAAATTCCCTAGAAATAGGCAGGTTTGGTTTCGTAGACCTATGCGGCCCGCTCTGCTGCAAGCGGCAACTCGACGAAGATTTCTGGTTGATCGTCCACAGTTACGGCGCCGAGTTCCTGTCGGCCGAAATGTCGATACAGGCGATATTCACCAGATCGCGCACGTAAAGTCGACCGTGCGCCAGAGCCGGCGGGGTCCAAGCACGGTTAGAATCGAGGGCCTTGATCCGTCCCTTCTCGCGGTATCGCTTCGGGTTGGCCTCGACCACCGCCAGATCGCCTTTTTCGCCCAGGACGAACAAGTGCCCTTGGGCGGCCAGCAGCGAGCCTTTCCCCACCGTCCGATCTTCCCACATGACTTCACCGGTTTCGAGTTTCAGGCATTTGAGAACCGCATTGTCGAAACCGTAGATGTGTCCTTCCACGAGCACACAACCGTTATAGTGATTTCGCATTTGCTTGTTGGTGTAGACCGGCTCAGAACGAATCGTCTCCCCCTGTGCGCTGAGCCGATACGCCGAACAACGTCCCGTATTCCGCGAGGCAGAGACGAACAGCAATCGGGTCGACGGGTCGTAGATCGGCGTGGCAATGTTCATTTCATTGGTGGTGATCCATTTGTGACGCCAGTGTTCGGCACCGTCTTGGGGTGAGAGGCCCACCAACGCCCGTCCACAGAAGAAGATGAGTTCCGAAACCTTGCGACCGGGGCCGGAAATGTTGATCTTGATGGGCGAGGAATAGCCCGCCACGTCGTCCAGCGCTTTCCAAATCACTTTGCCGGTCCTCTTGTGAAACGCGACAATGGAGGCTCCCTTCGCGCCGACGTTGACCAGCAAACGATCACCATCGAGCAGCGGCGAAGTCGAGACGCCCCAACGGATGTTCTTCGCGCCAAAGTTCTCGAGCACATTCCGCTTCCAGTGCAGCTTGCCGGTTGTGGCCTCCAGGCACATCAGCAGGCCGCTGGCGCCCAGTGTGTAAACTCGGTCGCCGTCGACAACGGGCGTACTACGCGGCCCGTCGCCGCCATACGAGTCGCCATACGTGCTGGCAGAAGCAACCTTCCAGATTGTCTGTCCGTCCTCAGCGCTAAGGCAAAAGGCGTATTCGACGTCATCGACCGATGCCATGCTGTAAAGGCGGCCCTTGGCAACGCTGATCGACGAAAACCCGGTCCCCAACGCGCGCTGCCAAAGGACCTTTGGCTTTCGCGTCCGCCAATCCACCAACAGACCGGTTTCCTGGGAAATTCCATCGCGGTGAGGCCCCCGCCAATCGGGCCAATCCTCTTGAACCCGAACCGCAGCGACCTTGTCGTCCGGTTGGGCAACGCCTGGCAGGAAGCCAGACAGCAGCAGAACCGAGAGCATCCCCACACGAGCCATTTCCTGAACGTTCATAGTGAGTCATTCCCCGTCGGCCAACGAAAACAGAAAAACAGATCAACTCTCCCAGATTCTACCCCAAAGACAGCATCTCGCAATTCCACGCCGGTTTGTAGAGCCCGTGGTCAATCATTCGGGCTGACGTGTCTTTCGGTAATGGGTCAGTTTGAATTCGCGGCTCACCCGGAATTCGGCGGTGCGTCTTGACAACGCATACATTGTAATCGCAAATTTCATGGAGTAGACCATAAGAAAACGAACGACCCAAATAGGATCGCACCCCAAATGATCATCGCAATAAACAAGGCAGGGATGAACCTCATCAGCAAGCGGAGCCAGTCGCCAAAGCTGTACTCACGAAAGTCAAATATGAGTTGGATCGAATTTCTCATGGGGTGCGTCGAGTTGTAATAGCCAATGTCGCGATTGAGTTGGCGACAATCTCCAACAATCTATTTGCGGCGCTGCTGAAACGCGGTCACCAGATGTTTCTCAGACGCGCGACGGATGTCATCCCAAAGATGTAATTACTTGTCGTCGCGCGTGACCCGCGCAACGTGCTTTGCGCGAATTGGCTTGCCGTCTTTCTCCTGCAACTCGACGCGGAGCGACCCACCAGCCGATGTAGCAGGTTCGTCAGTCGCATCATTCCTCTGTCTTGACAAGTCGTGTTTTCGTCGCTTCCCAAGGTTTCAGGTGCGTATCCATCCAGCCGTAGATCAGTTGGCGCGACTCGTGCGCGACTGAATGACCGCGTCCGTGAACGTAGAAACCGAAGTTTTGTGGTGCTCCTTCAAGATCGTAGACATCCATGATTCTCATGAGCATCAGCAGACGCTGTCGCTGAGTCGGGCCGTGGCCATCGTTCAGTCCCGACAGATCCAGAAACGCTCGTGGAGCAATGAGTGCTATGATTTCGTGGAAGTCGATTGGCGGCATTTCGCGTTTGAGGAGACCGTTGCGAATCTGCTTGAAATACACATACCAGTGGTCTCGTGACCACGCCTCGACCCGCGGGTTATGTCGAAAGAATGAGGCTCCGCAATTGCAGGCCGATGCTTTGATGCGATCGTCGTAGGCGGCAAGAAAGAATGTCCCGTGTCCACCCAGTGAATGACCGAGTGCTCCGATCCGTTTGCCATCGACCTGGTCGAGAGTTTGCAGCACGTCGATGGCAATGGAATGTTCGTACGTGAATTTCCCGACTGCGGTCCATTGCGGATGCTTCCTGTAGAAGTGTCCGGTCTCGTAAGGTCCTTCGACTGGAATGCGGTAGCCGGACACAAAATGTTCGGGTGCAATGACGACATAACCTTGACGACACAGATGATCGAGATAGGCCTTGTCGGGGTTGTCGATTAGCCCCGCGACTCGTTGTTTGCCATAAGCGAATGTGCCGTGCAAAGCTACGATTGCCGGGGCGCGGCCTGAGAGCTTGAGCGGTATCCCGAGATAAGCATGTGCTCGCTCGTCTTTCTCAACCGCGTAGCTGATGAGTTGCCGTCTGTAGAGTCCGTCTACGACGACTTCTTCGTGGACCTTCAGGTCCAGCGGCGGCTTCTCGGGTTTGTGTTGATCACGCAGCAGCTCAAGGTATCGCTGCATGAGCACCGTCCGCCGCTCATGCCAATCATTCCTTGTTTTGATTCCCTCAGTGAGGTCGTCCCAGGACGAACGGATTTTGGGAACGTCAAACAGTTCAGGCTGCTTCCGGTTTTGAGCATGCGCATCCGTTGACAACACAAGAAGTAATACAGCGAACCAGGTACATTTCATGGTTGGCTCCGAATTTCGAACGTAACACACAATGTAATGAGTATTGTAAACAGGCGCTTTAATCAGAGATGGATTTCAATTTCGCATCATGTGCTGATTTCCGAAATCGTTTCACCGATAGCAGTTGCAACGAGTCGAATTCCACTTCTCATTGAAATCCTGCGATTCTCTTTGCTGGAATTCACAACGCCATGGAGGGTACGTTAATGTCTCGTTTGCTGCTTTCTGATGATGAATGGAATCTGATCGCGGATGTTTTTCCCAAACCAGCGGCGACAAAGGATACCGCGCTGACTGGATCGATGAGTATCTCTTGGAACTAGGTATCTCCCCGGTCATTCCGTCAAAGGAAAACGAAGACCGCGACGCACGACCTGTGGAATTCGACCGTGAGGCATACCGCCAACAAAACATCGTTGAGCGTCTTATCGGTTGGCTCAAGGAAAGCAGGAGAATTTTCTCCCGTTTTGAAAAAACCGCCAAGAACTTTGGCGGTAGGGTTGAAAATGGCGTTTATCCAACAGTACCTACGATATGATGTCGAATTAGCCTTTTGAGACAAAGCACTAGCATGTTCTACTGCAAATGTTCGTAGGCCCGTTGATGCTCAGAGATGTTGGCCTCTGTCACGTCTCCACGGTGCAAGACGATGCGGTGACGGAGCACCAGCGGCTTTCGGGCGGAAAATTCGATCGGTTCGCGGCCGGGATAAACGACGTTCTGCATGCCGTAGTGCCTGAGCAGCCATTTCGGAGGAAACTCAGGCAGCGACGGGTGAGAGAGGATGCCGATTCCCGTGACCGCGGCCCCTTTTCCGAATCGGCCGCTCACGTCAGCCCAGCGACTGGTGGTGCCGACGGCGTCGGCGCTCAGCGTTCCGCTTTCGTCGACAATGGCGAATTCGCCCATTTCGCCCGGCGGTCTGACCCGCGCTGTGAATCCGGAGTATCCGCGCGAGTTTTCCGCGCCCCCGATTCTGACGGGGAAAAATAACGGCACCAACCGAATCTCAAAATCGATGTACTGGTGATTCCGCGTTGCGTGGAACAGGCGAATCCGCGTCGTCTCTTCGACAAACGGTTTCGGCTTGCCGGCGGCGTCGACAATCAGCGGCGATTCCCAATGAATAACCGCTTGCAGCGTGGCGAAGACCGGTCCTTGTTCGACGATTTCCGCCGATTTGACGACCGAGAGCAAGTTCGAGTTGGCCCAGGCATCGCCGGCCGGGCGGTCCCCGACGTAATTCTGATGCCAGGCCCAAAAAATGCCGCGGTGATGCCGGTGATCGTCCGGAAAGTCTTGGGTCATCACGTCGCCGTCAAGACCGAAAAGGGGGTGCACGTAGTTGGCCCGCGTCTGTTGTCCCTCCAGCGATTTCGGCTGTTGCTGATAGAACAGCACAGGGCGTTCTCCATCGACGAACTGGTAGCCCTCGTTCTTTTTGCGAATGCTGACCCCCGTCCCTTGGACTTCGGAGGTGACCGGGAACCCAAGCCTCTTTCCGAGAGACGCTTTCTGGATGTTCATAAACCAGTAGAACCGCCTGCTTCGCACGTCCTGCTGGGCGGTCGCCGTTCCTCCGCCGGGAAGCCGCAGCAATATCGCCTGTGAAAATCCGGCGATTTTCTGCGCTGCTTCACCCGAGACCACCGTCTCGATGCCGTCGGGAAACTGTACAGGGACTTTCCAGCGGATCGATTGAACGTCGCCTTGCTGCGAGTCGGACGGCGGCGAAGCCCGCAACTCGCCGAGCACCAGAAACGCAAACCCCAATCCAGCGAACAAACACAATCGTGAAAAAGCCATCGGTCGCTCCCTGCCTAGAATCGTTTGCGTTTATTAAACCGCAGTGTTGACACCACGTCCACTCTATCTTGAAGATGAGCGGATCATGTCTGAAGTCATCGAAACGGTTGGCTGGCTGATTTTTGCGATCTGGGCCGCTGTGCTCTTGCCGTCGGCGGTGACTATGTCCTGCCGCACGCTGCGGCGCCATTCCGCCCGATTGCCAGAGCTAGAACCGCGGCCGCTGGTTTCGGTCATCGTCCCGGCGCGGGATGAAGGAAAAAAGATCGAGCGGACCCTGCGATCGTTACTGGCTTCTGAGGGCGTGCATCTGGAAGTGATCGCGGTCGACGACCGATCCCAGGATGAAACCGGCGCCGTGATGGACCGCATGGCTGAAACCGATGCGAGACTGCGCGTCTTTCACGTGACGAAACTACCGGAGGGCTGGCTGGGAAAAAATCATGCGCTGCACGTTGGTGCGCAGTCGGCCCGCGGCGAGTATCTACTGTTGACCGACGGCGACGTTATCTTTGCACCGCAGGCTATTGGCTTATCGGTCCGGTATGCCGTCGGGCGCAAGATCGATCATCTGTGCCTGATGCCCCGCATGGTTCGCGGCGGATACTGGGAAAACGCGCTGGTGACGTATTTCGGCGTGATGTTTGCCGCGGGAACATTCTGCTGGCTGGTGCCGACACCCTGCAAACGCGCTTACGTCGGGGTGGGCGCGTTCAATCTAGTCCGGGCCGAGGCGTATCGGCAGACGGGCGGTCACCAACCGATTCGGCTGGACGTCCTCGACGACGTCAAACTCGGCAAACTCATGAAGCGGACCGGGTTTCGGCAGGATCTTCTGTCTGCCGATGACCTGGTGCAGGTGCGCTGGCAGGAGTCGGCGTGGAGTGTCATTCGTGGACTGGAAAAAAATGCCTTCGCCTCTGTCGACTATTCGCTCGCAAAGTTGGCGATTTTGTCACTGGCCGGCTTGGCGCTGTTGCTGCCGCCGTATGCGGCGGCTTGGTTGTGGCCCGACGGACGTTCTTTGGGGTTTGTCGCGTCGCTGCTGCTGATGCACATTGTGTACGCGGTGCTGGGTCACCGGCTCGGCGGCGGATGGATGGTCTGTCCCGTTTTGCCGCTCGCGGCCCTGGGAATGCTATTCGCCTTTTGGCGATCGGCGTGGATCACGCTTCGTCAAGGGGGTGTCCGCTGGCGCGAGACGTTTTATCCGTTGGAGACACTTCGCCGAAACTTGTTCCGATAACCAAGATGATTCCGTGTGCCGCGATCAGCCGTGTCAACCAGCGGACCGTTTTTTTGCCGCCGGCTGCTTTCTCGCTCGGGATGAAGATTTCTTCGCAGTGGCCTTCTTGGCGGTGGTCTTCTTTTTCGTTTTCTTTCGAGTTTTTTTGCTACCACGACCTGTCCGGGCGGCTTTCTCGGCGATCCAATCGAGGGCCTCTTCCAGGCGGACCGATTCGATGTCGCGATCTTTGGGAATGGTGACGTTGGTCTTGCCATGCTTGACGTAGGGGCCGTAACGGCCTTCGTAGATGGCCAACTTCTCGCCGTCGTCGGGGTGATTGCCAAGTTCCCGGATCGGCGTGGGCGCGGCACGCCGACGGGCCTCTTTGAGCATCGTGACGGCGGTCGGTAAATCAACCGAGAGCACATCGCAAGCTTGGCCCGCATGTTCGAAGGTGTGCTCCTTGTTAAACGACTTGTAGACGTTGTCGTGCTTGACGTAGGGGCCGAATCGCCCGACACCAGCGGTGACCACTTTGCCGGTCTCGGGATGTTCTCCAAGTCGGCGCGGCAAACTCAAAAGCTGGATAGCCTGATCGAGCGAAAGAGCCTCCAGGTCGAGGTTCTTCGGGATGCCAACGCGTTTCGGTTTGGGACCATCCTCGACTACGTCGCCCAGTTGGACATACGGACCGAACGGACCCTGTTTGACGTAGATCGGCAGCCCTTCCTCCGGGTGCATGCCCAGCGTCTGCGGGCCGGCCATTTTCTGCTCGATCAACTTGTCGGCCACCGCGTTGCTGACGTCGGCCGGTGCGAGGTCATCCGGAATCGACGCGGTCAGGTTCTCGCCGTTCTGCTGCTTCTCGAAATAGGGGCCGTACCGGCCGACGCGAACGGCCGACGCCAGCCCATCGAGCTTCAGGGTACACGCCTGACGGGGATCAATCGTTTCTTCCTGGACCTTCACCTGCTGGTCCAACCCGTCTTGGCCGCTGTAAAATCTCTGCAGATAGGGTAGACGTTCTGCTTCTCCGGTCGCGATGTCGTCGAGCGTCTGTTCCATGCCAGCAGTAAAACCGAGGTCAACCAGACTGGGAAAATAGTCTTCGAGCAACCGCGTGACGGCCAACGCGGTGAATGTGGGAATCAGTTGCTTGCCTACCTTGCGGACGTAGCCGCGGTCTTGAACCGTGCCGATGATGCTGGCATAGGTGCTGGGCCGTCCGATGCCGTCCGCTTCCAGTTCGCGGACAAGTGTTGCTTCAGTGTAGCGGGCAGGCGGTTTGGTTTCGTGACTGACTGCTTCGAGCTGCTGACAACCAAGCGGCTGCTTCTCTGAGAGTGGTGGCAGCGCCGATTCCTGATCGTCCAGCGCGGCTTCCGGGTCGTCCACGCCTTCGACATAGGCCCGGAAAAAACCGGGGAATTCCACATGCCGGCCGGTCGCGCGGAACTCGGTGTCTGCGGCGGCAATTGTCACCGTCTGGAACGTTAAACGGGCCTCGGCCATCTGCGTGGCGACGGTCCGCTTCCAAATGAGTGCATACAACTGCCCTTCACGTCCCGTCAGCCGAAGCTCGTCAGCGGTCTTCATTTCGCGGCCGGCGGGACGAATGGCTTCGTGAGCTTCCTGCGCGTTTTTCTGTTTGGTCGTATACTGACGGACTTTGGGACTGAGGTATTCCTGACCGTACCGCTCGTTGACACACCGCCGCGATACTTCGACCGCTTCGTTCGAGAGGTGAACGCTGTCGGTTCGCATGTACGTGATGATGCCTTCCTCGTACAGTCGCTGTGCGGTCCGCATGGTCTCTCGGGCCGAAAGACCGAGCTTACGGTTGGCCTCCTGCTGCAGCGTGCTGGTGGTAAAGGGGGCATACGGCTTACGGACCTGATTCCTCGACTCGACAGTGGCGACGCGCCACTCGGCCTGACGAATGCGCTGCTGCACCTCTCGGGCGTGCTGTTCATCCAAGAGCAGCACGTCGGCATCTTCTTTCAGCTTTCCGGTCTTTTCGTCGAAGTCCTTGCCAGAGGCAATCCGTTTGCCGCCGATATTCAGCAGTTGTGCCTCGAACGTTTTCCCGTCGGGCGTTTCAAGCCGGGCCGCCAAGTCCCAGTACGTTCCGCTACGGAAAGCGAGCCGTTCCAATTCGCGGCTGACAAGAATTCGGACTGCAACCGATTGAACTCGGCCGGCCGAAAGTCCTCGGGCGATTTTTTTCCACAGTAGCGGGCTGAGGGTGTAACCGTACAACCGGTCGAGAATCCGACGCGTTTCCTGGGCCGAGACGAGGTTTTCATCCAGCGTACGTGGATTCTCGATGGCCGCCTGAATCGCTTTCTTGGTGATTTCCGAAAAAACCATCCGCCTGACGGGGACTTTCGGCTTCAAAAGCTGGACCAGATGCCAGCCAATGCTCTCGCCCTCGCGGTCTTCGTCAGTTGCCAGAATTAATTCTTCGGCGTCTTTAAGGGCCGTTTGTAGCTCGCGGACCAGCTTTTTCTTGTCTTGGGGAACGATGTAGACCGGGTCAAAGTCAGCTTCGGTGTTGACGCCCAGCGAGGCCCATGGTTTCTTTTCTTTTTTGAGGACGGCCGGGACTTCTGAAGCGTTGGCCGGCAGATCCCGCACATGCCCCATGCTCGCCATGACTTTGTAGTCTTTGCCGAGATAGTCAGCGATTTTTCTCGCTTTGGCCGGCGATTCGACGATCACCAGTCCTTTCAGCGTCTTCTTTTTGGCCACTCGACAGCACTCCAACTGTAAAATGGTCCGAATCCGGGTTTCCGTATCGCGGACTTGAGACTAACTATTGCACCGCCCGCCGAGAAAACGGGCTCTCCCTCTGTTTTCTGCACCGGCAACCCCGTTTCGACGTTCTCTGCCCCTGTTGTTGGCCTTGTCACCCGTCTTTGGCAAGCTAGAATGCGCGACGGCTATGTGGAAACGGGCCTAGTAGGGGGAACACCCCACCAAGCTATGCGCATTGCATAATCCATCTTTCTGGCATCTGTCAAGGGAGCCTTATGGGGGAATTGCCCCGCTCGGCCTCCCTCGGACATGGGGAACACCGAATGAGATCGCCTTTTGCCATCTTTCGGAAACACGCAAAAGTTCTGACCGTCGTCCTGACCGGACTGGCTATGTTCGCGTTCATTGTGATGGACCAGATCCGCCAGACGCCGGAGATGTTTCCCATCCTCATGGGGGGGCTGTTGTGTGGAGCCGCCTTCTGGATTTTGGGGAAACCCTCGGGAAAAGCGACCGAATACTCGATCGGCGGCTTCTTGATCGGCGTCGTGCTGATGGCCTACGTCGTCCCTGCCTTCAACGCTCCCGGCCCAGCCGTATCACTGGAGAACATCGATGATCTCTCCCAGAACCAATTGCGAGAACTCATCTCCCGGCGTCAGGCCGCCAACCAGTTTCTGCAATTTGCACTGGCTGCCACCGAACAACCGAGGCAAGAATTCGGTTTTGGCCGTCAGCTCTACGAAGAAGATGTTGTGCTGGGCTACCTGCTGCAGCACGAAGCCAAGGAAATGGGCATCGAAGTCTCGGACGAGGCGGTCAGTGAATTCATCAATCAGACGACCGGCAACAAACTGGGCAAGTCGCAGCTCAAGAAGATTCGCACCGACATGCGATTGAGCGAAACACAGCTATACGAAATTCTCAGCGAACAGCTACAGGCTCGGATGGCGATGACCATGACGCTGCCCCGCGAATTCCCAACGCCGAATGACTACTGGAAATACTATCGGCAATTAAACGTCAAGCAGGAAATTGAAGTGGCGGCCGTACCCGTCTCCGCATTCATTGACGACGAGGAACCGGACCCTGCCGAGGTGCAGGCCTTTTTCGATCTGCACAAAACCAATTTCCCCTCACCGTTCATCACCCCGGAACCAGCCTTCGGCCAGCCGCGCAAGATTCAGATTGCCTACTTGGAAGTCGACTACAAAAAGGCGCGTAGCCAGGTTGAGGCAGACCCCCAAACAACCGTCACCGACCAGCAGATCGAAGAGTTCTACGAGCAGAACAAGGACGAGCGGTACAGCAACGAGCCCCTTTTCGGCGACGAAACGTCGTCCGAGCCGTCGAAAACACCAGTTTCGGACAAACCGCTGGAGCCGGAATTCTCTCCCGACGAAACCCCGCTGGAAGCCCCCGTCCCACAGCAGAGCGACTCGCCGACAAAAGGGCCTGTGAACCCACAGCCCGATGCCCAGAAACCGAATGGCGAAGACCCGGCTGAGAACAACGACGCGAACAATTCGTCGGACCAAAGCGACCCCAGCGGTTTTGGCGGCCCCCAGGAATCCGAAGGCGGGCAGACAAACGACGATCTTTCGTCCGGCACCGAGGCGACGGAAAGTACGTCCGATGATGGCCTGAAATCAGAACCGGTCGATACCTTGCCGGTTGAAGCCCCCGTTCCCGGCCAGTCGTCGGAACCGTTGCCGAAATATGTTCCCCTGGACGACGACTTGAAGGCCACAATTCGAGACGAACTGCTGCACAATCGAACCCGGGATCGCGTGACCGAGATTCGCAGGCAGGTCAAGTTTTTCATGGACGAGATCGACGAGGAGTATCACGCACTGGTTGACGGCGGGAAATCTCTCTCCGCGGGAGAAGAGGTCGCGGCACGTGTTCAGATTTTTGCAGCACGTGTTCAGATTTTTGCAAAGGACCAGAAACTCAGTTTCGTCGAGCTCGAACTATTGTCGGCCCGTGAGTTGAACGAACGGGGCCAGCAGGCGGCAGATCTCTCGAACGAAACCGTCGGAATCACTGAGACTCTGACCGACGAAGACCGTGACAAGCTCAAATATCTGATCGCCCAGGCGATCGAGGTGTTTGTCGAGGACGAGCGGGTCGAAGACCGTCCCTCGGTCGTTTCACGACTGTTCAGCACGAAATCTGAACAGTTGTATTCACCCGAGGTCGCCGAAGATCTGCTTTCCAATAACCAGTTTGTGTTTTGGAAAACTAAGAACGCGGAAGCTCATCTCCCAAAACTCGATGACCCGGGCATTCGCGAACAGGTGATCACTGCGTGGAAGCAATTTCAGGCCCGAAAACCGGCCGAACAACGGGCCGAGCAACTGGCAGAAATCGTCCGGAAAACCGCACAAGATGAGAAAACCATGGAAGAAGTGCTCTCCGGTCAAACGGTCACCGGCAAGGAAGGCGGCCTAGAACTGACCGTTCGCGACGACGGCGAATCGTTTAGCTGGCTGCGGACCCCTGTGGCGCTCGGTCCGATGGCCTTTGCCAAGCCCAGACCCGAGTTATCCACGATCAACGCCGTCGAGAAGGCTGGCAGCGAATTCATGCGTGTCGTCTTCGACGAGTTGAAGAAATATGACGTCGGAGTCGCGCCCAATGCCGACCGGTCGGTCTATTATATCGCGAAAGTCAAGAACCGTTCGGCCAACTCTCCTGAGGACCGCAAGGCGTTTCAAGACCAATTCATGCGAGAGACGCTGTTCGGAATTCGCCTGCCCCAGCAGTTTGGCGGCGGCGCTACGTCATCGTATCTCTATTTGACTACCGGCGAGCAGGCCGCCGCCAACCAACGATGGAGCGAACAGTTGATGGATAAGTATGATTTTCAAGGCGTACAAAGGCCACCATCCCAACAGTAGCGTTTTCGGAATCGGATCTCCGATCCGAGGCTTCTCGTCCTGGATCCGACACGATTTTTCTGCAAAGACTGGACATCCTCCAACAAGGATTGTAAAGATTCACATATTCTTAAGCGTCGTCGGATAGCAAGCCAGGTGATCGCTGCCACCGGAAAACTGGTGAGTTGCCTGTCCGAATGATTTCCTTGTAGGAAATGACCGGTTCCAGAACAACGGAATTGTGCAGCGTTTCCTGTCGATGAAGCGTACTCAGCCAAGAATGAACACTGACCACCCAACTGACTGTTCCCCCGCCCCGATGACTACGACTTTTTGCCGTTGCGACGTGTCCCCAGGCATCCATCCTTTTTTTCGGCGGCAGTCACCTGCAACCATAAGGTTGTGCTGGGGTTTTGCCGCATGAGTAGTTCGATCAGGATCAAGCCCCAATGAGCAACAAGGGAAACAAGTCGCCCTCCACCGGCGACCATAAGACGATGATCGAGGCCATCGGGCTCAGTAAGTACTACGGCCCGTTTGTGGCTGTCGAAGACGTGACGTTTTCTGTCCCGGCTGGACAGGTGGCGGCCTTCCTGGGTCCAAACGGCGCGGGCAAATCGACGACGATGAAGTTGCTGACCGGATTTCTGGCCCCTGCGGCCGGTGAATCTCGAATTGGCGGTTACAGCGTCGCCGAAAACCGAATCGAGGCCAGTCGGCTGATCGGTTACCTGCCCGAAAACGGACCGCTCTATAACGAAATGACGCCCCACGGACTGCTCCGCTATCTGGGGCAGGCCCGCGGACTGAGCGGTCCCGAACTGAAGAACCGGCTGGATTATGTGGCCGAGCGATGTGCGCTCTCCAGCGTGTGGGGCAAAGCGGCCGGCAAGCTATCGCGCGGGTTTCGGCAGCGGGTCGGCATGGCACAGGCACTGTTGCACGATCCCGAAGTGCTCATCCTCGACGAACCGACCAGCGGACTGGACCCCAACCAGGTCCACGAAGTCCGCGAGCTGATTCGCAGTTTGGGTAAAACGAAAACGATTCTGCTGTCCACTCACATTCTGCAGGAAGTCAAAGCGGTTTGCAGCCGAGTGATCCTCATCCACGAGGGCAGAATCGTCTTCGACGGCTCGGTCGATCAGATGGAAGGCAAAGCCCACGACATGGAGGCCCACTTCCGCGATCTCACCAAAGCAGCCGCCGGCTGACCAAGAGGAAATGCCGCTTGCGGCTTAGCCGCCCAAGAAACCACGTGGTTCACAAGCACCCACTGACCCGCCCGGAGACCTCGAATGTTGCAAAGTCACGTGATTCTGGCCGTCTTCAAACGTAACCTGGCCAGTTACTTTACCGGGGTACTGGGCTATCTGTTCATCGTCGTGTTCGTAGTGGCGGCCTCGTTTTTATCGTTCACGCAGCAGTTCTTCACAAACAACCTGGCCAACCTCGATCAGTTGAATGCGATGTTTCCGCTGCTTTTGCTGTTCCTCGTCCCCGCCATCACCATGGGCGTTTGGGCCGACGAAAAAAAACTCGGAACCGAGGAGTTGCTGTTCACGCTGCCGGCAACCGACCTGGAAGTCGTGCTGGCAAAATACCTGGCGGTGCTGGCGGTTTACACGGTCGCGCTCGGCTTCTCGGTCTTTCAACTGTTCGTGCTGGCCTGGTACGCCGACCCCGATTGGGGCCTGCTGCTGACGACCTATTTCGGCTACTGGCTCTCGGGCGCTGCGCTGTTGAGTGCGGGAATGCTCGCCTCAGCGCTGACCAGCAGCACCACGGTCGCTTTCGTACTCGGTGCCACCATCTGCTCGATTCCCGTCTTCATCGGCGAGAGTCCCTGGCTGGGCGACCTGGCCCTCGAACTGAGTTTGAGCGAGCAGTTCCGTGAATTCGGCATGGGAATGATTCCGCTCAACGGACTGCTCTATTTCGTCGGGCTGACCATCTTTATGCTCTACCTGAACCTGGTGATGATCAGCAAGCGGCACTGGAGCGACGCTCAGCAGACGAACATGGGACTGCAGTTTTTAATCCGGACGCTCTCGCTGGCTGTGACGCTGGTCAGCCTCAGCCTGGTGGCCCGGGCCTCTGGTGACGTGCTCAACCTGCGGGCCGACATGACCGCCGAAAATCTTTACACCCTCTCGCCAACAACAAAGGAGATCATCAAAAAAATCGACAAAAAACTGCCTGTCGAAATCCAGGCTTTCCTCAGCCCCGAAGCCCCCCGCGAACTGGTCGCCCATCACAAACGCTTGATCGGTTTGCTGCGGCAATACGACCGCTTAGGCGGCGGACAAATCGAGGTCCGTTTTGTCGAAGTCGAACCCTTCAGCAAACACGCTGAAGAGGCGAAGCATTACGGCATCGAACCGCGGCAACTGCAAACCGAACGGGGTGGGAAGTATCAGGTCGCCGATGTGTTTCTTGGCGCCGTCATCCGCAGCCCTTACGACCAGGTGGTGGTTCCATTTTTCGAGATTGGTATCCCAATTGAATACGAGCTGACCCGCTCGGTTCGTACCGTCTCAAATCAACAGCGACTGACGGTCGGCATTCTGAGCACCGATGCCCAAGTCAACGGCGGCTTCGATCGCGCCGCCTTCCACAACCTGCCCGAATGGCAGATCATCGGTGAACTGAAAAAGCAGTACCAGGTCGAGCAGGTCTCGCTGTTCGGTGACGTGCCAATCGACGGCGACAAATACGACATTCTGATGGCTGTGCTGCCCTCGTCGTTGACAGAACCGCAGATGAAAAAGTTGGTCGATTACGTCAAGACCGGCAAGCCGGTCTTGATCTTCGACGACCCGATGCCAGTCTCGATCGGCCTGCAGAAGGCTCCCAGCCAGCCCAAACCTCGGCCGGGCGGAATGTTCGGACAAGGGAATAGCCCCCCACCGGAACCGAAAGCCAGCGGGGGACGCGCCACCAGCCTGCTCGAACCGCTCGATCTGACCTGGAACAACCGCGAGATCATCTGGGACACGACCGGCAAAGTCTTGCACCCCACTTTTGCCAACCTCATTCCGCCCGAACTCGTCTTCATCAGCCCGCAAAGCGGCCGGCAATCAGCCTTTAGCCCCAACAGCCAGGTGACCGCCGGACTGCAGGAACTGCTGACCTTCTTTCCCGGCACCGTTCGCGAGCGGAGCGACAGCCAGCTCAACCACGAACCGCTGCTGGTCACAGGCACCGAATCATCCGGCTTGATCAATTGGGACGAGTTGACCACGCAGAACCCATTTTTCGGCATTAGTATTAATCCAGACCCGAACCGCGTAGGCGATCACGATCCACACGTGATCGCCTACCACGTGACCTCCAAGAAAAAGCAGGACGGCGAGGGAATCAACGTCATCTACGTGGCCGACGTCGACTGCATCTCGAATCAAATCTTTGAGATCGTCAAGAGTCAGCTACACGGCTTGCAACTCGACAACGTTAAGTTCATCCTCAACGCCGTCGACATCCTGGCCGACGACACCGCCTATGTCCAGCTCCGAAACCGCCGCCCTCAGCACCGCACACT
>CAUZTK010000037.1:0-18983 GCA_963582395.1 Planctomycetota bacterium
CTGGACACGCTCCGTTCTATCGTCCAACAGCTCAAAGCGAAATGATTGAAAGCTTGTTGGAAGTCTCCCGCCGATGCTCGATGAGATTTGAGCCATCCTGCAGCGCGCGTTAGGATCGCTCCCGATCTTGACAGAGGATTCCTCATGGATGGCACCCGTCAATCCAGATTTGACGACGCACTAACACAACAACGCTTTTCAAAAGAGGGAAAGCTTTCCGGCCATTTTTAAGGAGTGACAACGAGAAAAGTTTCCCCATATTCACAAGGTGTACTAAAACGCCGCCAATCGAGTGGCATTTTCAAATCAGGGGTGAGAAAAACAATCTTGGAGTTTCTTCCTCAGGCGGCCGTTGCCGCTGACCGCCACGCTTTCGACTCCTATTGCTCGACCCTTGGTTTGGGCGCACTTTTTGATGCATCCCACACCTTCAGCGTACTGTCCCAACTGCCGCTGACGATCCGACGTCCGTCCGGGCTGAACGCCACGCTGATGGCATCGTCGTCGGTACCGGCTACAGCCATGACGAATTGGATGCGCTGGGTGCGTGGTGGGACGAATTCAACGAAAAATCTGTTTCGGTTCCACTCTCCAGGAAAGGAATTGAGGCGTACAAAAATTACGGTGATATGATTGTTATTCACCAAGACCCGGAGTCTGAAGAAGCTGCCGTCTTGCTGGACCCTCGAATCGTGAACAATGCCTTATCGGAACTAGGGACCAAGGTCGAGGTGTGGTGGGTTACCAAGCAAGTCACAGCCCGTAGCGGTCGCGTTCAAAACAGACATACGATGGTTCGGGGCCGTTTCAGATTGGGGTAACAGAGAGGCAGAATTTCGGGATATGTTTTGGAACCTTCGGCGTTCCCAGAACCTGGCCGTCAGTGGTCATGGTGATCTCGCCCGCCTCGCGCTTGGCCAGGCCGAAATCCATGATGTGCGGTTCGCCGTCGGCGTCGATCAGAATGTTCGGGGGTTTCAGATCGCGGTGAATCACACCCGCCTGATGCGCGTGCTGCAGGGCCTCGGCCGCCTCGTGGGACGTCAGCGTCTGTCCGGTCAGCCAGTCGGAGAGATTCAGGCCATCGACCAGGTCGCTGACAATTTAGACCTGGCCCTTTTCGCGGCCGACCTCGTGGACGCTGACGATGTTGGGGTGCCGCAATTGTGCGGCGGCCCGCGCCTCGCGGAAAACTACTCGGCTTCCACCGAACTCAACTGCTGCTTGCGGGGAATCTTGACTGCCACGCTGCGGTCGAGTTCGGTGTCCTGAGATTTCCAGACAGTTCCGAAAGCGCCGGTGCCCAATTTATTTTGCAACTTGCAGTGGCCGATCGTGGGATGCTCATCCGCGAGATAGGCCATCGTCTCATCGGCCAGCAGGTTGAATCGGCTGTCACAAGAGGGACAGGTAATGTCCCTCAGCGACGAGTCGTCGAGGACTTCCAGTGGGTTGTGGCAATGGGGGCACCGGACCTGCATTGCACTGGACTCGATAGGTTCTGGGATCAGGCTCCATCAGGGAACCGATCGGGGATCGCGGTTCTGAGAACTGTATTAGACATCGACTCGCCCGGAATTGCACGGGCAGCCGGCTGCATCAAACGAGAGTATGCAGCTGCGGCACATTCTTTGTGCCATCCGGTCCGGCTGGAAATGCTGCTGTTGGGAAGTCTCTAAATATCGACGATTTACAGCTCGGCTGAATCTATTCACCACACGCCAGCACGCTCGTCGAAGCGCTGGCATAGTAGTGCCCGCGGTTAGGTCTCTCCGTTCTCTTGAAACTTTCGGCCACGTAGAGTGCGGGGCCGGAGACCTGGGCACAGCGCGATGTTGTGGTAACGCACAACCTACTCCGATGACTTCTGCGGTGGCCAAGGTTTTCCCGCTTCGGTTGCCGCGATCATCTTTTGCATCCTGTCCACCACAAACATCGTGGCCTTGGTCAGAATCACCTCGACGGTTTCTGCCCGGGCCAGCAGCGCCTCTTCCTGGTGTCTGCGGTCGCTGGCGTTGTACCCCTCGACGTTGGTCTTGCCGTCCTTGAACATGCGTCTGTCGCGACGGAGAAAATCCTAGACATCCGGGGAGAAACCCGATTCGTAGTTCAAGTGCGCATCGTCGCACTGCCCCATTGTAAACGGGCGCAACCGCCCGGGGAAGGCGGCCATGTAAATCGACGTTTCGAATTCCCCGGCGTGGGATGTCGGCTCCGGTGATGTCAAGAGGCTCTTGATGAAACTTCGGGGAGTGCCGGACCAGTACAAATCGGCGTCGATGTTGATGCCCAGTTCTTTTCGCCATTCGGGCAGAACATCCTGTAGCGGCTGATGATTGCCTCCGTGGCCGTTGATCACCAGGATCGTACGAATCCCGTGTGCCTTAAGGATTTCCATCACGTCGAACACGTAGGCCTGAAAGGTCCCACGCCGTAACGTCACCGTTCCCTTGCGGGCCATGTGGTAGGGAGCATAGCCACATGGGCTGGAAGGCGCGACGATCACTTGCGGATACAATTCCAGCGCCGCCCGCTGGCAGATTAAAGTCGCAATCGCCACGTCGGCGACCATCGCCATATGCTCGTTGTGCTGCTCGATCGATCCGGTGGGAAGAATGGCCGCCTTCAGCTTGTTGCCGGCCAATCGTTGCCGGATCTCCTTGCGGGTATTTTCCCAGAGAAAAACCTTGTTCGGATTGACGAACGTGTCGCCTCCTCGTGCCAGCGGGCCTGCCATAAACGGCAACGAACCGGTCGCCTGGGCACAGGCCTGGGGTCCGCGCGGCGGTCATAGTTCCGGCTCCGATGACACCGGCAGCCGCAACCTTGAACGATCGAAAAAAACCACGTCGACTGATTGAATCGCTCATCAGAATCATCCTTTCCGTTTATCGTTTGAAGAAGAAATTCTCAGCGGTCGCCACCAGAATTTGTTGCTTGTCCGATTTGGAGAGAAATCCGGCATGGTCTTTAATGATAGCGACCGCCGCTTCGAACGTGTTCCCATTTTTCGATTGCAACGGTGCGTCGCTTTCCCACATGCATCGCTCGGGGCCAAAGGCGTCCACGACACGTTTGATCAGAGGCAGCATGTCGAGATAGGGTGGCGTTTTCTTTCCCAAACCGTAAAAAGCGCCGATTTTTAGCATGACCCGTTTGTGTCTGGCCATCTTCGAGAGCTGTTTGATCTCGTCTTCGATGAACATCATATCTCTCCCGATGAGGCAGAAATGGTCGATGATCACCGGCGTCTCTGGATATTTTGTGCACATGCGGTCCACTTCCGGCAGGTCGGCGGGCGACATCAGGAAGCTCAGCGCCAGGTTGTGCTTCGCGCCGGCGGCGAACATCTTGTCGTAACCGGGGTGATCCATCCACCGCTCGCCGTCGTTGAACTTCGGCCGCGTCGACTTCCCGCGAATCCGAAAGGCGTACACGCCCCCCTGGGACAATGCGAGCATCGTCTTGTCGGGACCGGCGAGCGAGACGTCGGTGACGGCGGGCACGATCCCAGTGCCGACAAAATGCTTTGGGTCGCGCGAGATCACGTCCAGAATGTAGCTGTGATCGAGACCGTACCAGGTCATTTGAACCAAGTTAAAACGATTGACACCGGTGGTCTGCCCGTGTGCTTGCACTTCTTCAGCCGCAAAGCTTGGAAACCAGAGGTCTTTTTTGGAAAATCCGGCCGCCAGCGGATACTTTTCGGTATCCGAAGTCCAGACGTGCACATGGGCGTCGATAATTCCGGTCTGCGGCGGCCGTGCGGCGGCTGATGTTCGCGATAGCGAGAAGGTCGCTGCGATTCCAGCGTCTGCGACGGACGTCAACCACTCGCGGCGTGTGAATGCGGCCATCGATCTCTCCCTTAGGCCTCGCGATCAACCTCCAGAGCAGACGTTTGAACGTTCGATTCCAAACGGAACACTGAAAGCTAATCGCTGTCTAATTGCGTTAATAATCAATCGGCGGTTGCTGAAAGTGACGATGCACGCGATAGTTAACCGCGCAGTCGACATCATACAGCTCGATCCGCGTGTCAATGTTCGGATCGTGTTTGAGCAAGGTGACTTTGACCTTGTTGTCACCGATTTTCGGATACAACTCACCCGGCAATTGAAAGTCGTACACGAAGCCATACGGGTTGATGGCGCCCAACCGGTAAAGCCGATACGTCAGATCCCCCAGCCGCCGAATGGAGTCCGGCAGCAGTTGTCCGTTCAGCTCGATCCGCACGTCGTTCAACGATGGTTCGAGATTGGTAAGCCTGACTCGCAGATGAACGGATTGAACGGTCCCCTCAGTCTCGCGAAGCTTCAGGTCGTCCGCGATCTTCAATCCGACTGCGACGGGTTTGCTCTCTTCGAGCGGTTGAGGCAACGCGAGAGGAACCCCGGGCAGCCAGTCGCCCCGCAACTCCGGCCGGCGCAGCGCGGAGCGGGCGCGATAGATCTTGTCGGCTGTTGCCAGCAGGTCGGGATGTCCGAGCAACCGCAGCGTCTTGTAATCGTCACTCGTCCACGGCCAGCCGTTGGGGCTCCAGTGGTAATCGACGATTGCAAAGCCATTCGCGCCGCCGTGATAGGCGTTGGCGGCAGCGGCCCAGATCATCGGCTGAGTGGCGGCCCGTTCGAGTTGCCGGCCCAGCAAATCGCTGAAGGCTGCAATCACGCGACAAGCAGACTGTTCGGTCAAACGCACGGCTCCCGACAGATCCGCACCTTGATCCATCGGCGACTCCATCAGCCCGGGCAGACACATCAGGCCGTCGACCAGTTTTTCGCGAACCCAGGTGGGAACGTCGTAACCGAGCAACTTCCAGGCGTCCGGATGGGCTGGGATCCTCACGTAGATCCGTTTCCGGCGTCCCTGCGACTCTTCCGCCTTCCGCGCCGTGTCGCGCAGCGCGCGCAGCCACTCTGTCAAAACCGGCGCGAGCTGTCCGGTTTGGCGGAACGTGCAATACGGGGCGAACTCGGCCAGATTCAGTTCGATGCCGTCGGTTTCGTAACGCGACAACAACTCGTGAAACACCTTGAACCGCTCCGCGCGGAATGCTTCGTGCAGAAAGCTGAAGCGGTAGGATGTTACCCCTTTGGCTCGCGGATCGTCATCCGGCCCGACCTGAAACTGTGGGTGTTCATAAACGAAGTCTGATTTGCGGCCCATTCCGCCATCTGTCGTGCGCTTTCCCCCCAGCAACGTGAGATAATTGCTGGCGATGAACCACAGGCCTTTTTCGTGACAGCGATCGCAGAGAAGTTTCAGCGGATCGTGACCCTCGGCGATGAGTTTGTGGATATGCCGAGCTGCGCGATAGAAGACGGGATGCGTCCAGCGGGTCACATTGTCGCCCCATCTCTGGGCGACCCGGCTGTCATACAGCGCGACGCCCCCTTCCAGCCCGGCGAAGTAAACCAGGGTGTCGACACCGCTGCCGACGAGTTGATCGACGGTGAACATCAGGTCCACCGGCTTCAACGGCGGGGCGAATTGGTAAAGCGGCGCGGCATGCCGTCCGTCGTCGTACAAAAATACGCGCGGCTCTTCGGACGGACGCACCATCGCGCCCGCTGGACCGGCTGCCGCGAGTTCAGCCGCCCGTGTTCCGATTGCCGCCGGCGCCGCGGCGCCCAATGTCTGGATAAATTCTCGGCGTTGCATTGTGCGGTCCTCGCTTTCGTTGTCGGCTGGCCCTTACGGCTTAAGGGAGTTTCTCCGCATGCTTGCGGGCAATGGCGGCGATTGTCTCCCGATCTTCTTTTTGAACTTGCGTGTACGGAGGACGGACGGGGCCACCCGCGCGTCCCAGTGCTTCCAAGGCCACTTTGATGCCGCTGATTCCGTAGCCTGGCTTCACTTCCCGCAGTTTGACGATCGGTGCGATTCGCATATTATACACTGCCTGCATACGTTTGCTGTCGCTGGCAACTCCATGCTGCCAGGACTCATGGCAGGCTGTCGGAACAAACGTGGCAACCGTCGACGTGTAGGCCCGTCCTCCGGCGGGCAGAGTCTTTTGGGCGTGCCCTTCTCCTCCGGCGACCCACAGAAACTCTTCACCGACCAGGGAACCCAACGCCTGGGAAAATTTCACGTCACCGCTGGAATCCTTCATTCCCATAACGTTCGGCAGCTTGACCAATCGCTTCAACACGTCCGGCCAAAAGTCGCCCTTTCCGCACGGATAAGCCATCGCACCGATTCGGACAGATTTCGCGACGTCGTGCAGATACTGGTAGGCCCCTTCGGCGTCGTTGCAGGCAAACGGATAGGAAAGATAAAGATCGCGTCGGCGCCGGCGGATTCCGCGTTTTGAGCCATCTGAAGCGCGTTCTTGTATCCCCCGCCCACGCCCGCCACCACGGGTAACTTCCGTTGCGCACCGGCCACCGCGGCTGCAACCAATCGCTTGTGCTCCGGAACGCTGAGCGTGAAAAGCTCTCCCAATCCTCCGGCAACGACGATCGTCATGTCTTTGGGTGCGGAGCGCGCATGATCCGCCACGTTGCGGCGGAGACCGTCGGCATCCAATTCGTAATTCGGCCGAAACGGAGTCGTCAAGAAATTGTGCACGCCGGATAATCTCCGCACCAGTTCCGCCTTGACGGGCCGCGCCCCCCGCTTCTTCCCGCCGCAAACCACGGCTAAAGAACCGGGCCCAAGCCCGCCGGCTATCAGCCCCAGACTTCCCAGAAATACGCGTCTCGATAAGGGCTTCAAATTCACCTCCCGCTAAAATACGCTAGAAGGAATGTCGAGGGTCCCAGCGAGGCTGGACTGCCTCAACCAAATAGTCCGTTCGTTGATCGGTCGGGATGTGCGCAGATCGCGATCAACGTGAAATGACAGACTCTAAATACGTTTGAACATTTCGACGACCTTCTGCAACGACTTGATCTTGTAAATCATGGGGACCATTTTCTTTTCCGCCGCCTCCATCTGAAGCGCCCGTTCGAGTACGGCATCGACTTGCCCAGCAGGAATGCAAACCACTACGTCGCGATCCCCCACGATGTAGTCCCCCGGCGAGACGGTCACGCCTCCGCAGATGACCAGCACGTCGCGTGCCAGACTCGCGAAGCGGCCCAGCATTGTCGCGGGGCTGATGCTCCGCGAGAACATCGACAGACCCAGCGCCTCGATTTCATCGGCATCCCGCACCGCTCCGTCGACCACGACGCCCTCCATTCCGCGGACTTTGGCCGTTGTGGCCATCAAGCCTCCCAAACCAGTCACGTTCAGGTCACCGGTGACCACCACCAGAATCTCGCCGGGACCCGATTCGTCGATAATTTGCACGGCGGAGACGGGCCCCGTGTTCTTTGTCTTAATCTTTTCTCCGGACGGCCCAAAGAGGGCCGTCTTGGCGCGTCCGGCCATCTTTGTCTTCAGGCTAACCGGCCGCATATCGTAAGACATGAAACCTCGGCGGCCGACGACTTCGTCGACTGCATCCGATAAGGTGGCTGATGGAATGTCTTTGAGCTGACCCAGCAACCCTGCGGGTCCATCAGAGTCGCTCGCGGCAAGCTGCAGCACAGTTTTGGTACACACAATCATCGCCAACAGAGCCAGCAGAAACGTCCGCCGCGACGGCCGCACTTTCGACGACAACCGCTTGAAAAAAGATTTCGGCTCTTTCGGCAGGAATGCGCCATGGGACAGACCAGTTGATTTCTCCGACATGAAAGTCATCTCCCGGTTGACATCAAACAAAACGATTGGAACGGCATGGATCGACAGCACTGCGGTCGCAGAATGGAGGAGCGTCATTCAGTCGCGCACCTGAAAGATCTCTTCGATCTCGACGGCGATGCCGAAGGGCAAGCCGCTCATCCCGACGGCACTACGGGTGCCTTTGCCGGCCTTTTCGCCGAAGACATCGATCATCAGTTCGCTGAAGCCGTTGATCACCTGCGGGTGTTGTGGCCCATGGCTCGCGGATAAACTGCTCAGATTCAACCGAACTCAACTGCTGCTTGCGGGGAATCTTGACCGCCACACTGCGGTCGAACTCGGTGTCCTGGGCTTTCCAGACGGTTCCGAAAGCGCCGGTGCCCAGAGTCTGTTACAGCTTGAAGTGACCGATCGTGGGATGATCATCCTCGCGATAGGTCAACGTCTCATCGGCCAGCAGGTTGAACCGGCTGTCACAAGAGGGACAGGTGATGTCCCTCAGCGACGAGTCGTCGAGGACTTCCAGCGGATTGTGGCGATGAGGGCAGCGGACCTGCATGGAACTGGGCCACGATGGGTTCTGGGATCAGGTTCCATCAGGGAACCGATCGGATGTCGCGGTTCTGAAGACTATAATTAGACACCGACGCGCCCGGAATTGCACGGGCAGCCGGCTGCTCAACTCGAATCTTCCATTCGTCCACGACTCGGTTGAACAATGCCCCAGTGCAATCTAACCTTGATGCCGACACGGTTACGGCAACCGATTCGTCGATTTTGGAATCCCGCCGATTGGCCCGCCAACAACCATTCACGTTGCACATGTCCGATCGCATTCGCTACCTGTTACTGCAGGTCCGCAATTCCGACGACCCGATGCGTCAGCACGAAGTCCAGAGTTTCGCGAGGGTACTGGAAACGACACCAGAGCGGATCGGCGTTTTCGATATGCTCTCGGGCCCTCTGCCGATCCCCGAGGTTGCAAGGACCGATCTGTTTCTGCTGGGGGGCAGCGGCCATTATTCGGTGACCGATGACGGCCAATGGTTAGAGATCGCGCTGGACTCGCTGCGAGACCTGCACGATTCGGGAAAGCCGACGTTCGCCAGTTGTTGGGGTTTTCAGGCGATGGCGCGGGCCATGGGAGGCCGAGTGGAAAAGGATCTTTCACACGCCGAAGTTGGCACGCACTGGCTGAAACTGACCGCAGCGGGACTGGCCGACCCGGTGTTTGGGCCGCTGGGCGAAACCTTCCAGGGACAGATGGGCCATGAAGACCACGTGGTCGAACTGCCGCCGAATGTGACGTTGCTCGCCTCGTCGGACAGGGTGAAGAACCAGGCGTACCATTTCAACAACCGCGATATTTATTGTACGCAGTTTCATCCGGAACTGAATTACGAGGATCTACTGCTCCGGGTGCAGAACTATCCGGAATATATTCGGCGCATCGCCGGTCTGCCTCCCGAACGGTTTCCGGAATTGCTGGCCAATACGCCGGAAACGGAACTGCTGCTGAAACGATTCATCCGAATGGTTTTTCCAGACTGAAGATTCTCTCTCGCAGCGCGTCGAGAAAACCCCAATCGGACAGGGTTGCCGACGAAGAAACGGCTATAACTGTGCTTGCGCTTCGGGCGGGCAACAACATTTGAACTGGCTGAACCGTGCACATCGCAATTATCACTGCCGGCGGGGCTGGAATGTTTTGCGGTTCGTGCATGCACGACAACACCTGGGCGCGGGCGCTGAAGGCTTACGGGGCACAGGTCACGCTGATTCCCACCTACACGCCGATCCGCCTTGACGAGGAAGATCAGAGCACACACAGAGTGTTTTTAGGCGGCGTCAACGTCTTTATGGAATTCAAGTGGCCTTGGCTGTGGCGTAAGCTGCCCCGCGCGTTCACCCGGCCGCTAGATGCCCGCTGGCTGCTGAATCTGACCCGTTTTGTCAGCAGCGATGCCCGCCAACTGGGGCCGCTGACGCTGGCCATGCTCGAAGGAGAAGCTGGTCCCGAGCGGCGCGAAATCGACGAGCTGGTCGAGTTTCTGTGCAGACAGCTAAAACCAGATGTCATCTGCTTCAGCAATGTGCTGCTGGTGGGGACGGTCCGGCGGCTCCGCGAGAAGTTTGACGGTCAGATCTACTGTGTCTTGCAGGGAGACGACATCTTCTTGAACGACCTTCCCGAAAGATATCGCAGACGGGCCGTTGAGACGATTGGGCGGCGCGCCGTCGACTTCGACGGTTTTCTCGTCCACAGTCACTATTACCGCGACTTCATGTCGGATTATTTACAGCTTCCAATCGAGAAATTCCACCAGCTTCCGCTGG
Organism: Planctomycetota bacterium; assembly: GCA_963582395.1. Classification (GTDB taxonomy): domain Bacteria; phylum Planctomycetota; class Planctomycetia; order Planctomycetales; family Planctomycetaceae; genus CAUZTK01. Next base: position 10,018 of record CAUZTK010000037.1, read on the forward strand.
GAATCGATCTTCAAGGACACGACGGCCAACCCGATGCGGAGAAGAACGCCCTCTTCACAGTTGGTTATTTCGCCCGCATCTGCGAAGAAAAGGGGCTCTTGCAGCTCGTCGAAGCGTTTCACATTCTGCATGCGAAGCATCCCAACACGCGCCTGCTGACCGGGGGATACCTGGGCAAACGGGACGCACGATACTTCAGGCGGGTCCTTGAGTCCGCACGAACGCTCGGCCCGGATTTCGAACATGTCGGCATCCCCCAGAAGCATGCCGAAAAGGTGGCGTTGCTGAAGCAGTTCGATGTGCTTTCTGTACCGACCGTCTACAGGGAACCGAAGGGGCTGTACGTTCTCGAAGCGCTGGCCAACGGTGTTCCGGTCGTGCAGCCGCGGCACGGGGCGTTTTCCGAACTGATTGAGGCGACCGGCGGCGGCCTGCTCGTCAACCCGGGAGATGCGAATGACTTGGCCCGCGCGCTGGAAGAGCTCATGCTGAATCCCCGCCGGCGAATGGAACTGGCCGCCGCCGGTCAGGCGAACGTCCGTGCCTGGTTCGACGAACGAACGTTGGCCGAAACAACGATCCGTATCTTCGAACGCAATCGCCGTTGCACGTGATTCTCAATTCATCGAAATCTGCCCGCCGGTGTGTATACTCTGGAGAAGTCCCGAACGACTCAACTACGGAGAAAGACCATGGCTGCCAACAAGAGCGAACTGCTGTCTCGCGATCTGGCGCATCTGATTCATCCCTTGCACAACCGGGCCACCCACGAACAGGCGGGACACTTCTGGGTCAAGGGCGAAGGGGCGATTCTGACCGATGTCGACGGAAAAAAATACATCGACGCGTTGGCGGGACTTTGGAATGTGGTGGCCGGTCACGGCCGCAAAGAACTGGCCGAGGCAGCAGCCCGTCAGATGCAGACGCTCGCGTATTGTTCCAGTTATGCGGGCAGTTCGAACATGCCGGCCATCGAGCTGGCCGAACGGCTGGACGGCCTGACTTATCCCTCCATCAAACGTTTCTTCTTCACGTCCGGCGGGGGCGAATCGAGCGAGTCGAACTTCAAGACAGCCCGCTACTACTGGAAATTGAAAGGACAGCCCGAAAAGACAAAAGTGATTTCGCTGCAGTGGGGTTATCACGGCGTGACGCTGGCGGCAATGAGCGCCACCGGCATCACGTCGTACTGGCCGATGTTCGAGCCCCGTGTTCCGGGTTTCATTCACATCCCATCGTATTATCCTTACCGCTACGAAGCCCCGGAAGGCGTCAGTCCCGGCATTGCCGCCGCCAACGAATTGGAACAGGCGATTCTGCGGGAAGGACCTGGAACGGTGGCCATGTTTCTGGCCGAGCCGGTGCAAGGCGCCGGTGGTGTGATCGTCCCGCCCGATGATTACTGGCCCCGCATCCGCGAAATCTGCACCAAGTACGACGTGCTGTTGGTGGCTGACGAGGTGATCACCGGCTTCGGCCGTTCGGGAAAAATGTTCGCCCTAGAGCACTGGGGCATCGAACCGGACATGATTCAGTTTGCCAAAGCCATCACATCCGGCTATTTCCCGATGGGGGGCATCGGTGTCAACCAGGACGTCGCCGATGTGCTCGACACCGGCGAGATGGTCTGGATGCACGCCTACACTTACAGTGCCCATCCCGTCGGCTGCGCGGTGGCCTTGAGGAACCTCGACATCATCGAGAACGAAAACTTCCCGGCGCAGGCGGCTGAGAAGGGCGACTACCTGCTGGAGAAACTGCGCGGTGCGCTGGCCGGGCACCGGAACGTCGGCGAGGTTCGTGGCAAGGGACTGATGACTGCCGTCGAGCTGGTCCAGGACAAAGCGACCAAAGTCGAGTTTCCCGCCGAGGATAAAATCGGCATCCAAGTACACACGGCGGCGCAGCAGCGCGGCCTGTTCAGCCGGCTGCGGGGCGACGTTTTCTGTTTGGCTCCGCCCATCGTGATCACCGAGTCGCAACTCGACCGCATCGTCGAAGTCCTGCAGCAGTCGATCGTGGCGGTGTTGGGCGAGTGAGTTCTAGAATCTCCGTTGACGAACCGCTGTGACTTTGGACTCTCCCCAACCGGCTCAGCAGATGCAAACACATCACCAGAATCATTCGATCTGTTCGATGATCGTCGCCTTGTTGATGTGGTCGAGTTCTGAAAATTCACGGATCAGATATTCATTACCCTCAGCCTCGATTCGGTTCTGGGCGGGTCCCGGGCCATTCGGAGCGCCTTCCCCGTAGCCGCTGTACAGAGAATCGACAACATCCATCCCTTCGATCACTTTGCCGAACGGGGAAAATCCTTGACGATCGAGGTTGGCGTTGTTTTTTAAATTGATGAAAAACTGCGTCGTCCGGGAGTCTGGTCCGCTGGTGGCGAACGTCAAATAGCCTCGACGGTTCGATTCCAGGACCGGGTCGTCGAGAATCGTGGCCTGACTCCAGCGGGCACTGAGAATCGGGTCGCCATTAATGCCAACCTGCGCCATAAAATCGTCCAACACACGGAAAAAGCGGCATTCGTCGTAGAGACCGCTCTCGACTAATTCTTCGAACCGGTCGGCTCCGTTGGGAGCCCAATCGCGGACCACGCGGACCACGAAATCGCCCTTCGAGGTTTCAAATTTGACTATATACCCCCCACCCTTCAGTTGTGTCTCCGAATTGTTTGTGTTCGGTGCGGCGGTCGGCAAGGGCGAATCGGATGCCATCTGCCCGTTCTGATTGCAACCAGCCGCCAAAACCAGGCACGAACAGACGACGAGTCCGCAACGGAAATAATGAAACATGGCCGTTCACTTCCTCGATGAGATTCAGCGCTTCTTAGAAGCCGTGTCAGACGGCGACAATTGTGACAGCACCAAGACTATATTCTCTGGCAGCCGCTGTCACCAGTCTGGTTTAGGGCGAACCTGGTGCAGCGGATGTCATAATTCACCAACGATCGGGATTCCGGTGGGCAATGCGGATCGATTTTCCGATTTTCTCTGATCCGCACTTTTGCAATCGAAGACCCCGACAGGCATGATCCGTAAGCACAACCCTACTGCTGCAGCTCGCCAAATTCCTTCGCCAGTTGGGGCATCGCGCCCCTTCGGGCGGCAACGAGCGCTCCGGTACCGTTTGCCAACCGGGCCACTTCCGATAGCGGTAACCGTTTGAGTTGACCCACAATCAACGCTGCCGTAAATGCGTCGCCGGCCCCGACCGCGTCGACAACATCCACTTTCACGCCGGCAGCATCGACCATTTCCTCACCGCCCATCAACAGGCATCCGCGATCGCCGCGGGTGATACAAACCAGATCAATGTCAAATCGCTCACGCAGTTCGCGGGCAAACTCCACAGGGTCGGTTGCGTTCAACTCCAACAAAGGCAACAGCAGAGCCGCTTCGTCCTGGTTGAGCTTGACCGTCTCGGCACGCCGCAGTGACGCTTCGATCCAGTCCCGTTTGTACCACTGCTGGCGGAGATTCACGTCGTAGACGATCTGGCAATCGGGCGGCACGGCTTCGAGACAGCGGTGGATCGTGTCGCGTGTTTGAGCAGACCGCTGGGCCAGTGTCCCGAAACAGACGGCAGCGGCGTGGCTCATCAGATCAGAAAGATAGTCGTCGAATTCGAGAAAATCCCACGCGACGTCGGTGTGAATCTCGAAGTGGGGATGATCGACATCCGACGTGTCGACGGTCACGCTGCCGGTCGGACGTTCGGCATCCCGCTGAATGTACCGGGTCTTGAGACCTTGTTTTCGCAGGTCATCGCAGATCTCATCGCCCAGTTTATCCCGGCCGACCCGTGAACAAATCAGACCGCGGCAGCCGAACTGATTGGCGTGAAAGGCTACGTTGGCCGGTGCTCCGCCCGGACGGCGTGAGTCGGCAAAGACATCCCACAACAGTTCACCCAACCCAACGACAATCGGTGTGGCTGCTACGGGCATTGGTTCCCAATTGAGCTGGCTGCGTCTAAGTTTTCAATCTACATCTGGGCCGGCGTCGTCGGCCCTTGGCCTCATCCACAGGACCGGTTTACAACGGCCGTTCGACTGCCGATGATACAATCATAGCGGGCGAATGGGGACTGTTGGAAAAATGTTGTGATGGAAGCCGCATTCATCTACGTGACGGCCGTCGACAAGTCCGAAGCGCTTGAAATCGGGCGGGTCCTCGTCGAAGAACGGCTGGTGGCCTGCGTCAACGTGCTGGAGGGCATCACGTCGCTTTACTGGTGGGAAGGAGAGATTCACCAAGAGAGCGAGGCCGTGCTCGTCGCCAAGACGAAACGAATGCTCCTCGACGATGTCATCGAGCGGGTCAGATCGCTGCACAGTTACGATTGCCCCTGTGTCGTTTCGTGGCCAATTGAAACCGGCAATCGGGCCTACTTGCAGTGGATTGAGAACGAGACGAAATAGGGCCACCTTGCGTGGAATCGGAGCCTGGTGTCGCGCCGGACCGAGTTGGCGGAAGGTAGACGTCGGCTCGACGATAGGCAACATCGCCAGCTTGTCGTGGCGGCCTGACGACTCTTTCGCGCCCCTCTAGTGTGCAGGGATCTGAGTCTGGGTTGTGCCGCGTTTTTGCGGCGGATTCTGCGAGGTTGCACCGATGTCCGACAGTTTCCAACAGCCGGCTGGGGCCGTCGACGGCCGTCCGTCGAAGGTGCGATATTTTGTCGTGTTTGCGGCGATGCTGATGGCCGTCCTGCTGTATCTCGACCGATTCTGCGTCGCGCTGGCCGAACCGTACATCAAGCAGGATCTCGTTCTCAGTACTTTTCAGATCGGCTTCTTTTTCAGTGCCTTCTTTCTGACCTACGCGCTGTTTCAGGTCCCCTCCGGTTGGTTGAGCGACCGCTACGGCGCCCGGATCATGCTGGTGATCTATGTGCTGGCATGGTCGTTTTTTACCGGCATGATGGGGCTCTCTTATGGTTTCGTCATGTTGTTGATCATGCGGGCCGCGTACGGCGTGGGACAGGCGGGCGCCTATCCCACCAGCGCCAACATCATCAGCAAGTGGGTGCCGTTCTCGGCCCGCGGAACAGCCAGCAGCATTGTCGCCTTCGGTGGTCGACTGGGCGGGGCAATCGCACCCATTCTGACCGCGTTTCTAATTGTGCTCTTCGTGCCGGTCGGCCGCTCATCGCTGATCAGCGACGACGACCTGATCGACGCGCCGGCATTGTGCACCCGTCTGAGTCCGGTACGGGAATCGGGAGCCTCCCCCGATACGACGTCGAACATCGCCGACCGGCCTGTGGCGCAGCCAGCGGAACGCGCGCCGGCCATTCAGCGCGTGTGGCGTTTGCTGCCGGCTGAGACGCATGAAAGGATGGATGCCGTCGCTAGGCAATTCCGGCCGGTCGAACCGGAGATCAAAGCCATTGAAGAGGAAGCCAAAATTCTGCAACGGACCTGGCATTTTTTCTCATCCGCCGAAAAATCCAAACAGGCCGACGCGATCCGCATCAAGTTGAGCCGCCAAGATCGGCGTCACATCGTCGATGCCTTCAACCAGATTGTTCGGCAGAGCGACTTTTATCGGAAACAGGATTTCAAGGATCTTGAACTGGACCGTTTCGCAACTCGCTCCATTAACCGCATCGATCAGGCGAAGCGTTGGCTTGGAAAAGTTCAATGACGCCTCGCTATAGGTGGTAGAAGTGCTTTGTTCCTCGCTTCTCTTGCACGGTCCACAGGTCGACTCGACGCACGGTCTCGTTGAGACAGTCCCGAACCAGCTCGCGGTCCCCGTTGCGGACCACGTCCTGCAGCCGTGTAACGCCCCCCAACGCCTTTTCGACCATTCCGGTCGCAGTCGGAAATCAATCGGTTCCTGGGGGTCGCTGCAGCCTTCAGGTCGGCTTGTAGCTGGTCCTGTTTGGCTTGCAGTTCCCGCATCTGCTCTTGCACCAACGAGATCATGTCCGCGTCGACTTCCACCAGCCGCCGCTTGGCTTCTCCAAAGTGTACGATGATTCAAAAACAGAGAGGTTGTTTTCGATGCTGCCTTTGCCTTTCGGTTTCGTTCTCAAAAACGCATTCCACCCAACTGACTCAACCTGTCACCGTCAGGCCTGTATGAGACACACGGGGCATCGAACAACCGTTTACAACTGCTGACCGACAACAAAAGGCAAGAATTACAGCACACGCTAGCCACGTGAGGTGACGCAATGTTACAACACAATGCTCATGCGATTCCACAACCCTGCCGGCCGAGCGGAAGTCCAATAATGAGCCAAGACGCACGAACCGCCAGCGACATCGAAGAACCGCCCAAGTCGTTGCGGGGCGTGATCCGGCACCTCGGTCCAGGACTCATTGTCGCCAGCACGTTGATTGGGTCCGGTGAGTTAATCGCCACGACGAAAACCGGCGCACAGGCGGGGATCTCGCTGCTCTGGCTCATCATCTTTGGCTGCCTGATCAAGGTCTTCTGTCAAGTCGAACTGGGCCGCTACGTGATCAGCCAGGGCGAATCGACGCTGGCCGCCCTCAATCATGTGCCAGGTCCGCGGGCTCGAGTGAGTTGGATCCTCTGGCTGTGGCTGGGGGTCAGCCTGGCGGGATTCACCGTGCAGGCGGGAATCCTGGGAGGCGTCTCTCAAGCCCTGGCGATGACGTTTCCGCTGACCGGTGATTATCTGGCCGTGATCGAAATCTCCGAGGAGTCCACCAACGCCGCCACCTACGACAACAGGATTTGGGCCATCATCGTGGCGGTGTCGACGGCCCTCATTCTCTACCGCGGCCGTTACCAACTGATTCAAACGCTGGCCATTGTCCTCGTCTGCGCGTTCACGGTGCTGACGATCGGAAACGCCGTTGCCTTGCAGACGACCGAGCAGTGGCACATTCCGCTGTCCGAGTTCGTGCGCGGCATGTCCTTCACGCTGCCCGAATCCACGGGCGAAAAGACCGTGTGGATCACGGCTCTGGGAGCCTTCGGCATCATTGGTGTGGGCATGGGTGACTTGGTGATCTATCCGTACTGGTGTCTGGAGAAGGGGTATGCCCGATTCGTCGGCCCCTGCAGCGACGATGAAAGTTGGGTTCGGCGAGCCCGTGGCTGGATCCGAGTGATGTACTTCGATGCGTTCGGGTCGATGGTGATTTACACACTGGTGACCGTGGCGTTTTTCCTGATGGGCGTGGCCGTGCTGCATCGCGAGGGGCTCGATCCGGACGGCATGCGAATGATCAGCACATTGGCGGCAGCCTATGTCCCCGTGTTCGGCACGCTCGCGAAGTGGCTGTTTCTGAGCGGGGCGATTGCCGTGCTGTATTCCACCTTTCTCGTTGCCGCGGCAAGTTTCGCCCGCGTCTACACCGATGCACTCAAGGTGTTTGGCGTCATGGCCGCGGACAACCAGCGGCATCATGAACGAGCGGTCTCGCTATTTTCGGTGGTCCTGCCAATGATCTCGTTGAGCGTTATTCTGACGGGTGCCAATCCGGTGAACCTGGTGCTGCTGGGAGGCGTCCTGGCTGGGGCCTTTCTTCCGGCAATCGGCTTTAGCATCATCTATTTGCGATTCACCAAGACCGATCGACGATTACAACCAAAGCCACTCTGGGACGTTCTACTTATTCTGTCGTGCGTTGCCACACTGACCACGGGAGCCTTTGGGATCTACAGCCGGTTCTTCTCATAGACATGCCGTTTCGTCCATGAACGCGAGTGCCGCACACGCCTCGAACGGACAACGTCCGCCTGCGAATCGACTTCGAGCGGGAACATGACCGCCAGTCTTGCGTATGATCAACAATCGACAACCACTGGTCGGAATGGGAATGTCTGGTTCTGCAATCTCACCGATCGCACTTGCCTCACCTAATGGAGATTCGGAATGGGCCACAGACATGTTTGGCAAGCCGTTGTAATTCTGCTGGCCGCGGTTGTCGTGCATGCTCACGCTGCGGACGCCGTGTCGCCGGCGGAGATGAAGGTGGCGGCAGCGCTGGCGAAGGTTCGTTATGGGGACGTTTTCAGCGCTCGCACCGCGCTCGACATCGTTGAGGCAAAGCTCGATCAAAAGAAGCTCATGGCGTTGATCGATGAGCGGTGGCGGTCGATGCCGGCGGATGTGACGAGTCCAGACAACTACCAGGTCCGCTGCAAGCTGTCTTGGATTCTGGGACTGATCAAGTCGCCTGAGGCCGCCGAGCGGCTGCGCGGCTATATCGCCGAGGACTCGCATGGCATCGTTCTGGCCAGTGGGCTGCATGCCTTGAGTCAGTTTCCTCTTGCCAAAGAAAATGCCGACCTGGCTCGCGCGATCAAAGTGAAGCTCGGTGATCGTGTCAATGAGAAAGTTTCAGACCACGGGTCATATGGGTTTTCCATCCAGTGGACGCTGTCCCAGGAAATCAAGCGTTTTCTGGCTGCTCGAAACCTGCGGAGGTGAGGCACACTCCTCTTCCCCAACCTGTCGTCTCGTCCACTACACCGTCGGCCAATCAAAGTCTTCTGGCGAAAAAGACACACCCTCGATGTAGTTCTGGACACGATCTTTGGCGATGATGGTTGGATCCTTCCACGTAGTCCCGACACGGAGACGTAAAACGATGAACGATATCGGTAGCTTGTTTGAGCACGAACGCCGGATCATCCCCAGCCGTGCCGGCGCCTTTGAACAGAACGATCACGCACCGCTGATAGTCGGTAAGCCCGACCCAATCGCCGGTATTGGCACCGGTCTGCATGTCAACCGGCACGAACGCAGAAACGAGGTTTGCCGTTTCAAAAAACTTTTGAGTCATAACTAATCCCTTGTTGCACATGCGACCTCGAAGCCATGACGATACCGTGGTGCTCTGCCCGTGCAATTCCGGGCGCGTTGATGTCTAATGCAGTTCTCAGAACCGCGACCCCCGATCGGTTCCCTGATGGAACCGAAACCCAGAACCCATCGTGGCCCAGTTGAATGCAGGTCCGTTGCCC
>CAUZTK010000038.1:0-18652 GCA_963582395.1 Planctomycetota bacterium
CGCCGACCGCCGTTAGCGGTTGTTCTGCGGGCTTGATCTTCGGCAAGCGGATGGACAATTGTCTCGCCGCCAGCGGTTTTTTACGGATCTCGAACCACCTTGCTCGCAAACACGTTTATTTCCTCGTTGCGTCCCGCCAAGCGGCAAACGGTCTGTCGACTGCGACAGACTTTGACAACGAGGAATTGTCATGTCACACACATCAGAATCTCCATGCGATCAAACGTCTTGGCTGGCAACACGTTTCACTGGGTCGGCCGAACTTCCGGCGGCACCTCGTCGACGCCGCGCTCACGGATTCACGCTGATCGAATTGTTGGTGGTGATCGCAATCATCGCCGTCCTGATTTCTCTGCTGCTGCCGGCCGTGCAACAAGCCCGTGAAGCGGCCCGGCGAACCCAGTGCAAAAACCGCCTGAAGCAATTGACGCTGGCCCTGCACAACTATGCCGACATTCATGCCGAGATGATGATTCCCTACGTCATTGAGGACGTCACCCGCTTGGGCTTCTTGCAGACATTCACGGGCAATCAGGGGACCGCTCAGTTCTGGTTCGGCACGGTCAACTTTGACGAACCCGACCCCAGCCAGCAGCTCGATTTTACAACCGGCCCGCTCAGCCCCTTCATGGAAACCAACCACGCGGCGTTCCAGTGTCCCGATTTCGGCCCGAGTCAGATGGACAATCTTCGCTTCGGACGGCCCGCCTCTGGATACGGGTTCAACGGCTACTATCTGTCCCGGTCGTCCGGTGTTGAGTATCTTCCGCCGACGTTTGCCGCGACGCTCAGCCGAACCCCGGCCACACGGCGGTTCGCCGAAGTGGAGCAGATGACGCAGACCATCGTCTTTGCTGATAGTGCGCAGGTCAAATTGACATCATTTTTCCCGCCCGAGTTCAGCTTCGAGGAAAACTGGATTCTCGACCCCCCCAGCCGCAATTTTCCCACGGTCCATTTTCGACATCTCGATTCGGCCAACGTGGCTTTTCTGGATGGCCGCGTCGAATCGCGGAGTCGGCATTGGTTCATCGATATTCCCGGCAGCAACTTTATGTCGTCAGAGCAGGCGGACTTAATGCAGGAAAATCGGCTCGGATACATCAGCAACGGCAATCTGGGTGATGAGAACAAACGAGACGAATTGTACGATCGTGACTGAATCCGTTCCAAACAGGATAGCACAAACTTGTCCAAGATCTCGCCGGCACCTGGTTCTATTCATCCGCGGCTATTTTTTCCGATTGGAAAACTATCATGAACCAAACAATTTTAGACTGTTTCGTGGCGTTAACGTTCGTTGTGATTTGTTTGTTCGCGTTTGGATGTGGCCTTAGCGAGAATGCAGCCACGGCTTCGACCCGGCAGATGGTTTATCTCTGTACGGAAACCAGCCAAACTGTGGTGGCGTCGCAGCAGCAAACGCCGGCGGTGAACCCGGCCACGGGCCGGCGGACGTTGATGCCGGCCCTGTACTGCCGAAAATGCAAGACTTGGTACCCGGCCCCTCCTCTGGAACTGTTGCAGCGAACACCGAGAGCGGCGGTGTGCCCGAAAACCGGTGCACCACTGGCCACGGACGGCCCGTTGCCTGAATGACAATGACCGGAGCAGCGTGAGCTACTCGAACCAATCGTCGTTTCGTTTATTAACTAGCGAGGTGAACTATGTTGCAACCACGACCTGCCGTTCTGCTGGGCTTGTTGTTGATTTCGGTGTTGGCCCGGCTGATGCCGTACATTCTGTACCGCTTCGGCTTGAACATCGATCCGGCAACCACGGTTTACCCTTGGAATTTCACGCCGTTTCTTCCGATTTGTCTGTTCGGAGCGGCGTACCTGAAGCAGCGCTGGTGGGCGTATGCAATCCCGCTGTCGGCGTACGTGTTGGGCGACTTGGGTATCTGGGCGCTGACCGGCCGGTTCGACTGGGCTGTCTATCCCAACCAGCCGATGGTTTACGGCTGTGTCTGCCTGACGGTCACTTTGGGACTTCTGCTGAGGCGGAACGGATCATCCCTGGCAATCGCGGGGACCGGGTTTTCTTCCGCAGTGCTCTTTTTTTTAATCACCAACTTCGGTGTCTGGGCCACCGGCGGAGGGAACGGTTACTCGATGGACATGCAGGGACTGCTTAACTGCTATACCTTGGCGCTGCCGTACTTTCGGAATTCGTTGATCAGCATGGCGGTCTTTTGTCCTCTGCTCTTCAGCCGCTTGGCGCTCATGGAACCGCGCGAAGCAGCCCAACTGTGGCCCGTTACGACACTGGGTAGATAGCAGCCTCCGCCACAGCGCTGTGGTCGTTATATGGTGGGCCGATGTCAGCACACCGCATCGTCTCGTTGATCGCCAGTGGGACAGAAATCGTCTCTGCGCTCGGCTTCGAGGACCGGCTGGTCGGCCGTTCGCATGAATGCGACTATCCACCGTCGGTGCTGCGGCTGCCCGCTTGTTCGGAGCCGAAAATCGATACGAAGGGCACCAGCCGCGAAATCGACGAGCGTGTCAAGACAGTTCTGCGGGAGGCGCTTTCCGTCTACCATGTGCATCTGGCGAAGCTGCAGGAGTTGCAGCCGACCGTGATCGTCACGCAAACCCAATGTGAGGTCTGCGCGGTCAGTCTGCGCGACGTGAAACAGGCGGTGTGCGGGCTCGTCGGTTCTCAACCGAAGCTGGTCGCGCTGGAACCGAACAGCGTGGCCGACGTCTGGAACGACATCCGGCTGGTGGCTGGCGCCTTGGACGCCGATAAGTGGGCCGAGCGATTGGTCTCCGTGTTGCAGGGGCGTCTAGTGGGTCTGGCGGACCGAGCTCGGCAATTCACCGACAAGCCGAGCATCGCCTGCATCGAGTGGATCGACCCGCTGATGACCGCTGGCAACTGGGTGCCGGAACTTGTCAAGATGACCGGCGGCACGAACATGTTGGGAGAAGCCGGCCAACATTCGCGTTTCATGACCTGGGAAGACCTCGTGGAAGCGGATCCCGACGTCATCGCCATCATGCCCTGCGGGTTCGACATCCAACGAACCCGACGGGAGTTGCCCCCGCTCGTCGAACGCCACGGTTGGCCGCACCTCAAAGCTGTCCGCACCCGGAGCGTTTACTTGACCGATGGCAACCAGTACTTCAACCGCCCCGGTCCGCGACTGGTCGAATCGGCCGAAATTCTGGCCGAAATTTTGCACCCGGAAGCGTTTGACTTCGGACATCGGGGATGCGGCTGGGAACGCTTGTGAAGCTTCACGAATCCGATACATTGATGCGTCAAATTGAGATTGACGGGCTTGGGATGGCGAGGCTCCTGCCGAGCCGAAGCAGGATTCACGGCCCAAATCCGGCTCAGCGGGAGCTTCGCCCTCCCGATCAAACCCGTCATTTGAGATTTGACAAGGTACGCCTATTGCTTCGAGCACCGAGCCGTTCAAGCCAGCATTTGGGTGACCACATTGCCGCCCACGTCGGTCAAACGGAAATCACGGCCCAGGTGTTGGTAGGTAAGTTGTTCGTGATCCATGCCGAGACAGTGCAGAATGGTGGCTTGCAAATCGTGAACGTGGATAGGACTGTCGACGATACTCAGTCCGAGATCATCGGTTTGACCGATGATCTGCCCTCCCTTAATACCTCCACCGGCCAGCCACATGCTGAAACCTTCGTTGTAGTGGTCTCGCCCGATGTTTCCGGCATCTTGGGGCCGGCGAATCTCCGCCATCGGTGTCCGGCCGAATTCACCCCCCCAAACAACCAGCGTGCTGTCCAACATCGAGCGCTGCTTCAAGTCGTTGATGAGCGCGGCAACCGGTTGCTCGGTCATGCCACAATTCACCTCCAGCCCTCGGTCGAGCCACTCGTGATCGTCCCAACTGGAGTGAACAAGCAGCACACATCGCACGCCCCGCTCCACCATCCGCCGAGCCAAAAGACAGTTCACCCCGTAAGGGCCCGCCAGCTTCTTCCCCACGCCATATTGTTCCAAGATGTGTTTTGGCTCGTCGGAAAAGTCTAACAGCTTGGGAGCGGCCGCCTGCATCCGAAAGGCCAGTTCATACGCTTGAATCCGTGAGGCGATTTCCTTGTCACCCGTTGTGCGGTAACGTTCAGAGTTGAGGTTTCGAATGGTCTCGATTCCCAAACGCTGCAACTCGCGGCTGACACCCGGCGGGGTCGACAAATACAGAATCGGATCACCCTGACGCCGAAAATTTACCCCCCGATACATCGACGGCATAAACCCATTGGTCCAGTTATTCGAGCCTGCACTGGCGCCACGACCGGAGCTGAGGACAACGAAACCGGGCAGCTCCTGTGACTCACTTCCAAGTCCGTACACGACCCACGAGCCCAGTGTCGGACGGCCCATGATTGTCGAGCCGGACATCAACAACGACTGCCCGGGATGATGATTGAGGGGCTCCGTGCGCATCGAACGGACCAGACAGAGTTCGTCGACCACATGGGCCATATTCGGCATCAAATCGCTCAGTTCCATGCCGCACTCACCATACGGCCGAAAGCGCCGCGGGCTGCCCAATGCCCGAGCTGTGCTGGCGTTGATAAACGCCAGTCGGAGGTCCTTCGTGGCCGACGCCGGCAACGGTTTCCCGTGCCATTTTTGTAGTTCCGGCTTTGGATCGAACAAATCAATTTGACTCGGAGCCCCCGCCATAAACAGAAAAATGATGCTTTTTGCCTTCGGCTTGAAGTGCGGATTTTTCGATGCCGTGGGCTTCGTCTGCTGCCCCGTGTCGGCGGTGCGGCCTTCTGCTCCCAAAATCGACGAGAGAGCAATTGCACCCAAACCGCCCGTGCACTGTTCAAGGAAGCTGCGCCGCATTTGAATTTGATGGAATTCGGCAGGAGTCATTGTTCTTTGTCCTCGCGAGCCTGGATGGACCGCTATGCCGCAAGCGGCGCATTGCACAAATGAGATTATTCTCGGGTGATAAACTCGTCCAAATTCATCATGACACGGGCGATGCCGACCCAGGCTGCTTTTTCCGGCGGTCGCATGTCCGCAATGATTCTGGCCGAGATGGCTTTAGCCGACCCGGGTTCGCGCTGAAACAGTTCCTGTTGCTGCTGGTAATATTTCTGGAACTCGTCGCGTTCAAACGGCGTTGGCTTTCTGGCCAAACAGAGCCGAAACATCTGGTTCAAGCGTGCGTCAAACCCGGCGGAAGCTTCTTGGAAGATTCGCGCTGCCAGCGTCTGGGCTGCTTCAAAAAAGACAGGATCGTTAAGGAGAATAAGCGCCTGCAAGGGTGTATTCGAGCGCTCGCGCCGGCTGCAACTGCGGGATGAGTCCGGCGCGTCGAAGCTTGCCAGCATCGGATACGGAACCGTCCTTTGAAAGTGGATGTATAGACCTCGGCGATGCCGTTCCGGTGCGAGGCTGTTGATCCAGTGGATTTTGTAACCGTAACCCAAATCGGCGACCGATTCCGGCTGATGTGGAAAAATGCTTTCGCCCCCGATGACGCAATCGAGCAGACCGCTCGAGGCCAGCGCAACGTCTCGAATGCACTCTGCTGAGAGACGCAAGCGGCTTTGCCGAGCGATGAGTGCGTTGTAGGGATCTCGCTGCGAAAGTTCTGGACGCAGCCGTGATGATTGGCGGTAAGCAGACGACATCACAATCTGTTTGTGGATCCGTTTCATGCTCCAGCCGGTCTCGCGAAATTCGACGGCGAGCCAATCGAGCAACTTCGGATGCGTCGGCTCTGCCCCTTGTATTCCGAAATCATCGGTGGTCCGCACAATCCCTTGTCCGAAAAACTCTTGCCACATTCGATTGACGATCACCCTCGGCGTGAGCGGATTTTCCTGCGAGAGAATCCAGCGGGCCAGTGTGGATCGGTCTGGAAACTCGTCGGCCGGTGAGGGATGCAGGACGCGGGGCGTTCCCGGTGTGACTTTGGCTCCGGGTCGATTGAACTCTCCGCGGTGATAAACGTAACTCTCGGGTGCCTGGGGGTCCGCACGGATTGTCTGAGCCCGGCTGAGGGCCGGATACACCGCTTCCAAATCCGTAAGTTCGTCCCACAAGTCAGGAAAATTGAGTTTGCTCCATTCGAGATTCGGCTGAACGTCCCTGAAATAGCCCAGGAAAAACTTGAAGAACGCATCGTCTTCGTGGAAAGTGCGCTGCTCGATGGGCTTGTCGAGGATCTTGTCGACGTTGTCTACGTAGAGCCGAAACCGGTTCAGGTGAATATCCCGCGCCGTGTACCGGCCAGGATGCTCCCGTGTGGAACGGAGCAGTTGTTCCCATTCGGTTTTCAACCGTGGAACGTCGTACCGCTCAAACAACTCAGCACGTTTCTGCAGGAACTCTGCCCGCCGTTCTTGGAACGGTTGCAATTCGTCGGGAAGCGGTGCATCGATGTCGACGTCTTCGGTCGTATTCAGAAAGGCAAACAGCTCGTAAAATTCGCGTTGGGTGATGGGATCGTATTTGTGATCGTGACAGCGGGCGCAATGAAACGTTAGCCCCAGCCAAACGGTTGCGACGGTAGTGGTCCGATCGACGATTTTCTCAAAGCGGGACTGCTCCAGAGGAACGCCCCCTTCCCGGTTAACCAACGCGTTGCGGTGAAAGCCGGTGGCCACTTTTTGCTCCCTCGTCGCACCGGGCAGTAAATCGCCTGCGATTTGCTCGAGCGTAAACTGATCGAAGGGCAGGTCGTCGTTGAGCGCGTTGATCACCCAATGTCGATAACGCCAGGCATGGGGGCGAACCGGGTCTTTCTCGAATCCGTCGCTGTCAGCATATCGGGCCAAATCGAGCCAGTGACGAGCCCACTTTTCCCCGTATTGCGGCGAAGCCAGCAGCCGATCGACCAGCCGCTCGTAGGCGATGAGACTGCCGTCGGCGAGGAACATTTCGATTTCCGCCGGTGTCGGCGGCAGCCCCCTGAGATCCAGGCTGAGACGTCGAATGAGCGTTGTGCCATCGGCTTCGAGCGAGGGTGGAATCTTTTCCGCCTCGAGCAGAGCTAGTACGAAGGAGTCAATTGGGTTACGGACCCACGCCGCATTTTGCACGGGCGGAACTTTTGGTCGCAACAGGGGCTGAAACGACCAATGCTCAGTGGTCTGCTTCGCCGGCGGCCGATGTGCGGCGACGTCGCTTGTCTGGGGCAAACGCGCCGCTTGCTCCGCTGGTTGCCGAAATTCCCAGTAACCAACCGCGCCCAGCACTAACACCAGAACCAGCAGGCCGGCGAGACTACGTCTCGTGCAGTCGCATTGCCTGCGCATGGCCAACCTCTCAATGTTCCCTCATTCAGAGACGATTCGGAATCTCCAGGATGAAGGAGTTCTTCCCCCAGCTCTCGGGCACAAATTCGCTCCCCGTAGATTGAATTATACCGTGAAGAGACATGGAATGCACCGAGTCATCGTGCATCGCCAAGGCGGATCATTGGTTCCGTTTGCCAAGCATGGCGAAGAGTGTTGGGGATTTAAGCCGTTTTCGCGTCAAGTTGCGGCGAGATTGTCGATCTTGTGGGCGCAGAGCCAGTTGATTTCCAAATTTCTCACGCTCGCCAGCACCTGAGGGGCCGATCCGCTTTTCACTCGGCTGCGGTCTTCGCCGAAGGTTTTGTCACGGATCCAGTGCAATCTGTTTTCAGAGTCTATCCAAAAATATTTTTCTGTAAGTCATTGATATTACAGGCATTGTGAAACGAAACTCATATCAGTCATCAGAGTAAATTTCACGTTTTACGGTGAAAACGGCGATACGGTGAATTCTTGCACCGGCGTTTCGCACTGTAATTTAAGTCAATTCGTTTCCGGACAGACTCTCACAAGAGCAAGACGGTTTTGCCTTTGTCGGTTGAATCAAGCTGACATGGGGTCTAGCATACTGAGCGAAATCCCGCACTCCGAGCCGCCAAAATAGCACCCGCACGAATTTTCAGGAGATATGGTCATGTCGAAATTAACAATGCCAGAGGTCGGCGATCGGGCGCCCAGCTTCAATTTGCCCGCCGCTCCCGGTGAATCCATCCGCCTCGCTCAGTTTAAGGGAGAGCAAAACGTTCTGCTGTACTTTTATCCCCGCGACAACACCCCCGGCTGAACGACCGAAGCCTGTGATTTTCGCGACCAGTTGGCCGCGATCGACTCGACAGAGACCGTAGTGCTCGGCATCAGCACCGATTCGCTCGATTCACATCGAAAATTCGCCGAGAAACACTCCCTTCCGTTTTCCCTTCTCTCCGACGAGAACCACGCCGTCTGTGAAAAATATGGGGTTTGGGTGGAGAAAAACATGTACGGCAAGAAATCGATGGGGATTCAGCGGGCAACGTTTTTGATCGACAAATTGGGGAAAATCGCCGCCATCTGGCCGAAAGTGAAGGTGCAAGGACACATCGAGGAAGTGATTGCCGCTGCCGGCGAGCTGGACTAAAAGAGTTCTGCAATTTCGTCGTCACTTTTCCTGTGAGTTCGCTTGCAGGATGACGCGTTCCAGATCACGGATGAGCGTCCACTGCATGTTGCTTAACAGTTTGAGTCCCCGGAGATCTCGCTTAGCCCGATCGAAGTTGATTCCCACAGCTGATTCGGGAGAGTCCTGCACACGTTTGTCTTTTCTTCGCGCCTTTTTCATGTCACTGTCATTCCGAACATCCCAAATCTGGTTGAATCAGAGAACCATCATGGAAGCCGGCAACTCAAGGTCAGCAGACCGGTTGACGCCGCTGACCTGATTTGGGCACACCGGGTACTGTTTTCGGTTCGACTTTCCGGCCTTCGGTGAAAATCGTCACCCCCAGTTTTTGGGTTTCGGATTTCGGACCTGCGGTCTCTGCGATGTGAATCCTTGATGAGAAACCCGGCTTAGTCGAGATCGGTTTTCCACTCGATTTTCGCCCGCTTGCGCTCTTCGCCGACGATCCGGTTCCACTCTCGGTTGGCCAGTACTTTGAAGACCTGTGTTCGGACGTCTTCGAGACTGAGTTGGCCCGCGCGGCGTTTGGTGACTGTCAGCAGATGGACGCCAAAACGGGTCCGGAACGGCTGGCTGACTTCGCCATTCTTGAGCGGAAAGGCAGCCTCTGAAAAGGCGACCGGCATCTTGCCGCGGTAAGGAAAAAAGCCGACGTCACCCCCCTGTTTAGCACTGGGAGCCTCGGAGTACTTCCTGGCTGCCTCGGAGAAGCTCAGCTGGCCGCCCACGATCTGATCGCGAAGGTTTTGCAATTTTTTCTCGGCCGCCTGGGGCGAGTCGGCTTCGTTGCCGGACGACACTTTGAGAAATATCTGGCTGGCGCGGGCCCGTGTTCCGTCGAACTGTTGGCGATGTTGATAGAAATGTTCCCGGATTCGTTCGGTCGTGATGATGCGGCGGGCATGTACCTGCCAGGCCAAAGGCAGAGAGACTTCCGCGTGGAGTTTCTCGTCAGCATATCCCAGCCGGCCAAGAACGTCTTTCGGATCGTCGCCCGCTTGGCGGATGATTTTGTGAATGTAGGTCACCTGTGCCTCGACGGCGCGCGGTTGTAGAGGAGCCTTTCGTTTTTCCAGAAAGGCTCGCATCAGCCGCCGGTCGATGAGCTGCTGCATCAGGCGTTTTCGCAGGCCGGGCCGAAGGTTTTCCGACAACTGTCGCCAGAGCATCAGAAACTGCAGATCACCCTCGCTGATTTTTTCACCGTTGACCAGCACGAGCACAGTCTCGGGCAGCCGATCGGATTGCGGCTGACCGGAACCACGCGCCAAAACAGCCATCAAAATAAAACAACCGCTCAACAGAATCAACAGCGCTGTGCAAGTGGACCTGGTTCTCGGGGGCATGATTGACGAGCTTCTAGATTCTGGAAGGCGAAATCAATCGGCACAGACGCTACTCCGGCAGCAACCGGGTGTTCGGCAAGCAGCCTGTTGCCTGACTACAGCGTCGTCGAAGACATTTTATCGGCCAGCCCTGACTCAGGGGAGTCCCTTTTCTCCCGGAAGTGTCACTCAAGACGAATTGGCACCGTTTCCGGCAGCAGTTCGGTCTTCCAGACCATCTGAATCGGCAAAGGCGACCGTGTCAGCGGTCGGAGTGACTTTGTGCTGGGACGGCGGTCAAAGGCTGGCGATTGGTCTCGGTAGCAGTGTTGGATGTTCGGTGAGGATTATCGGCCGCGCTGCGGGTAATATGGCGATCGACGCGACTTTCCAACTCAGTCACCGCTTGTCGTGTCGCCAGCCGCTCGGTTTTTTGTTTTCTCCGCCGGGCCAGTTGGCCGAGTAAGAAGTAGGCAATCAAACCGACGCTGCCGGTTAGATAGATCATCAGCTCGATTTGCAGGCTGGAGGCCTTGCCCGCTGTCACTCCGATGAGAAACGCGCTGAGAATGAGAATCGTGCTGTGACTCAACAACGGTTTCGTCTGCATCGATTTTCGGCGCTTTTTCTTTTTGGGGCGTTTTGGAGGCATGTTGAAATCTCGCTTTTTCGGACGTCGGACCCGCGTTTCCCAAACGGTTGTTGCATAGCGGACCGTCAGCACGGACGATGTTCTGAAAACAGTAGGTCGCAAAGTAAAACGTGTCAAAAGCCGTGGTTTTCAATTCGGCCGAAAAACAGAATCTGTCGGGAATCATAACGGGAAAACGACCTCATCAAAAAACAGCGAATCGGCACAACACGTCAGACCGGTACAAAACGACAAAATGTTATCGAACCAGTATTGGCGGTGGACGAGAGTTCCACTTCCGCAAAACCAACTCGAACCACTATCCTGGTAGAGCAACTTGCGAAGTCGAACTTTTCTGTCTCGGTCGCATACGGCTGGGTCACCACGCCAAGACCAGCGAACGGCACCCACCGTCCAGCGACATGGAGGATCGAACTGACGTGAAAATCGCACTGGCGCAATTGAATCCGACGGTTGGTGACATTGCCGGAAACATAGAGATGGTGCGTGCGGCGGCAAACCGGGCCCGAGATGCCGCCGCCCAACTGCTGATCGTCTCGGAACTGATCGTTAGCGGTTATCCCCCCAAAGATCTGCTGCTGCGGGAAGACTTCGTCGCGGCCTGTGATCGGGCCGTGACCGAACTTGCCGGGACGATCCCCTCTGATGTGGGTGTGATTGTCGGCCACCCCACGCAGTGGGATCTGCCGGAGGGGCGGATTGCAAACGCTGCCAGTCTGCTGCAGGCCGGCCGAGTGCAGGCGACGATCCATAAAACGCTGCTGCCAAACTACGACGTCTTCGACGAACGACGCTATTTTCGTCCAGGTCATCGGATCGCGCCGGTCGATTTCTGCGGAAAGCGATTGGGAATCCACATTTGTGAAGACGCTTGGTGGGGGGAACCATCGACCTCGTATCACACCGATCCACACGTTCAGCCGAATCCGGTCGACGAATTGGCCGCGGCCGGCGCCGATTTGCTGATCAACCTGTCGGCCAGTCCGTTTGAACTCGCCAAGCCGGATCGGCGGACGGGGATTCTTAGCGGCCACGTCTGCCGACACCGAGTTCCGCTGGTGTTTGTGAACCAGGTTGGTGGCAACGACGACCTGGTTTTCGACGGCCATAGCATGGTCATCGATTCGACCGGCGGCAAGGTTGTCCAGTTGCAGGATTTTGCAACTGATTTTCGGACCTTTGACCTCGAGCGATTACCGCCCCCCGTGACCGCGCTGCCGGCGCAATGCGAGTCGGCCCTTTTGGATGCGCTGGTGCTGGGTCTCGGCGATTACATGCGCAAGTGCAGTTTTTCGGATTGCGTGCTCGGGCTCTCGGGCGGAATCGACAGTTCACTGGCGTGTTACGTGGCGGCGCGGGCGGTTGGACCCGAACATGTGCATGGACTGTTGATGCCCAGTCGCTATAGCAGCCCGCACAGCCTCGACGATGCCCGTCGGCTTGCGGAGAACATGGGTGTCGATTACGAGATTGTTCCCATCGACGAAATCCATCGTGCTTTCGAGCGGTCCGATGTTGTGGGCGAGGATTTGCGCGGCCAGCCGGCCGGATTGGCCGATCAAAATTTGCAGGCGCGGATTCGCGGTGCCATTGTCATGATCCGCAGCAATCGACACGGCTGGATGGCGCTGGCCACCGGGAACAAAAGCGAACTGGCGGTCGGCTACTGTACGCTGTATGGCGACATGGTTGGCGGGTTTGCGGTGCTGGCCGACATCTTCAAACGCGACGTCTACACCGTCTCTCGATACGTCAACCAAGTGCGGGAGCGTCGCGAGGTCATTCCCGAACATGTCCTTACTAAGGCTCCGAGCGCCGAATTGGCCCCCGACCAATTCGATCAGGACGTGCTGCCGTCCTATCCGGTGTTGGACGACATTTTGAAGGGGTTGATCGAACAGGAGGCGTCGATCGAAACTCTTAGCCGACAGTTCCCGGCCGAGACCGTCCGCTGGGTCGCCAACCGGATCGACCGCAACGAGTTCAAGCGAAGGCAAATGCCCCCAGGAATTAAGCTGTCTGCCCGGGCATTCGGCAGCGGCAGGCGGATGCCGATCGCTGCACGGCTGTAGAGACCGGCGTCCTCAAGCTGGAGCTTGGGAACCAGGAAAATCGACCGAGCCGAACAGCTACGCCAAGATCTCCTGGACGACCCGGGCTTCGACGATGGACGTGAGCTTCTGTTTGAGTCCGTGGCGGTCGTAAAAGAGCTGATCGTGCCGCAGGCCGAGCAGATGCAACATGGTGGCGTGCCAGTCGGCGACGCTGACCTTGTTCTCCACGGCCGCCATGCCGATTTCGTCGGTCGCGCCGTGAACGGTGCCCCCTCGGATTCCAGCGCCCGCCATCCAGGTGCAAAAGGCGTTTTTGTTATGGTCGCGGCCCGCTTTGCGTTCGTCCCTGTCTTCCGGCAGTTGAGCGATCGGCAGCCGTCCGAACTCGCCGCCCCAAATCACCAGCGTACTGTCGAATAACCCGCGCTGCCGCAAATCTTGCAGTAGCGCCGCCACTGGTTTGTCGGTGCGGTCGCAAGCCGACTTCAAACTGGTGAAGATTTGCGTGTGGTTGTCCCAGATTTGTCCGTTGATGAACAGTTGCACGTACCGCACACCTCGCTCGACCAATCGTCTGGCAATCAGACAGCGACGGGCGTAGGTATCAGTCGGTTTTTCGCCGACCCCGTACAATTTGAGTGTCTGCCGAGTCTCCTGCGAAAGATCGAGGGTGTCGGACGCCGCCAGTTGCATACGAGCCGCCAATTCGTAACTGGCGATACGAGCATCGAGCCGGGCCTGGCCTGGCCGACGGCCACGATGAATGCGGTCGAGTGCGGCAATCAGATTGCGTTCCAACTGGACCACCTTGTCGGGTTCCTCCACTTCCGGCTTCAGGTTCAGCACCGGCGATCCGGTCGAACGGAACCGAGTTCCCTGATAAACCGGCGGCAGAAAGCCGGCCTGCCAGTTCTCGACGCCGTTGACCGGCAGGCCCAACGGGTCATCCAAAACGACATACGCCGGTAGGTTTTGATTCTCAGTCCCCAGCCCATAAGCCACCCAGGCTCCCATCGACGGCCGGCCCGTCAACATTCGGCCAGAGTGGATTTTGTAAAGCGCTGGCTCGTGCGTCAGGTTGGTGGTGAACATCGAACGGATCAAGGCGATGTGATCTACCTGTTTGGCCAAGTGCGGCATGACGCTTGAAACCGTGACGCCCGACTCACCGTGTTGACGAAATCTGAACGGGCTGCGCATCAGTGCGCCGGCCGACTGCGGGTTCTCCACTTCGGTGGCGATTTTCTTGAAATACGACTTGCCGTGGTTGCGGTCGAGTTCTGTTTTCGGGTCAAACAAGTCCATCTGGCTCGGACCACCGTTCATGAACAGGTGAATGACCGACGTGGCTTTCGGCTCGAAGTGGGCTTGCCGCGGTTTGAGATCGTCAATGTGCCGTGCTGTTTCAGTTACCGGCTCTTTCTCGGCAGCCTCCAGCGGGCGGCCGAAGAGGTCCCGGCTCAGGATCGATGCCAGCGCCGCCCCGTACAGACCACCACCCATGTGTTCAAAAAAACTGCGGCGGGTCAACCGACCCGAAACGTCTGAAATACTGGATTGCTCAACCGACATTTTGAACCCCGTCGTTGGAGCCTTGGTTTCGGCGGCCTTCTGAAATCGGCTTCAGCATCATGCGACCCAAACTCAGTCGATGTACAAAAACGCGGCCGAATTCATGACGGCGTGACAGAAGTTCCCCAAGCCGCGCTCGGCCGCCTGTGGCTGTGTGGCATTTGTTTTGTTGTTGTTTTGCTGTAACTGCGAGGCAAGTCGTGAGGTCCATTCAGCCGTCAGTCGGGCCAGCGTTTCCGACGACAGTCTTCGTTCTGTGCGGTTCGGCGGCCGGCCCAGTGCGACCTGGTAAACCTGGGCGATTTGCCGGTCGGGTTCGCTGCCGACTTCAGCAATCACACGCTCGGCAAAGGTGTCGGCCAACTCGCGGACCATGCGGTTATTCAGCAAAAGCAGTGCCTGCGTGGCGACGGTCGAATCCGCCCGATCGATGCAGTTCGGATTCATCTGCGGCAGGTCGAACGTCTCGAGAAGAGTGGGAAGCTGTTTGCGTCGATGCTGCACGTAAAGACTTCGCCGCCAGCCTCGTTCCGTGCCGGCCGAAGTAACCAGGCCGTCGGCCCGAACGTTGACCTTATCGGGCGGCCCAAACGGGCGTTCTTCCAGTCGTGCCGAGATGAACAACAACGAGTCACGCAAAACTTCGGCCTCCATTCTTCGCAAGGGCGCGCGGGAAAAAAGACGGTTTTCGGGATCGAGGTTCTCGTGTGCCGGCGTCAACTGCGACGATTGCCGATACGTGGCCGACGCCATCATCAACCGGTGCATCGCCTTGACGCTCCAACCCCCTCGAACGAATTCGAGGGCCAGCCAGTCGAGCAGTTCGGGGTGTGTCGGCCGTGCCCCATTTTTTCCGAAGTTGGCCAACGTGGCCACAATGCCAGCGTTGAAATGGCGTGCCCAGATGCGGTTCACCATCACCCGAGCCGTCAACGGATGATTGGGGCGGGTGAGCCAGCGGACCAGCGCCAAGCGGCGGCCCGTTTTTCGCGCTCCCGGCCAGGGCGGTTTCACGATGAACGGCGTCTGGCCGTCGGTCAGCACCGAAGGGACCCCCGGACCGACCAGCCGACCCGGCGTCAGAGAGTTGCCCCGACGCAGAATGTACGTCGGCGACGGATCGCCCCGGTCCCACAAGGCCCGAATTTGGGGTTCGGGTTTCCGGTGGGATTCGATCTTCTCGATCCGCTGCTCGGTCTCTTCAGACAGCTTCTTGAAACCGGCATCGATCTTCTTCAGCGCAGCGTTGTCAAGTTGAAGCGTTTTTTCAAATTTCGAGGCGAGATACTTTTGAACCGCGCTGCGCTCAGACGCCGTGGTTGCCAGCATGGCCCGCAGATCGTTGTACAAGACGGCAGGCAGCGTTTTCAGCCGTTTTTCCAAGTATTTCTTTTTCAACGTCTTTTCGCGCTGTTGCAGTTTCTGTTTGAGCGGCTTGATTTGTACGTCCAGATGCTGTTGCTGCTCCAGCCACTGCTGACGTTCCGCCGTGGTGACGTAACCAAGCTGCCGCTGCTGATCAGCCGGCACGCCCTGCCTCAGCCCCGCCTGCTGCGGTTTCAGCCAGTCGTGCTCGTCCAAGGCGCCCTTGAAGGTGCTCCGCAGCCGATAGTAGTCACGTTGCGGGATGGGGTCGAACTTGTGGCTGTGGCATCGGGCACACTGCAACGTCAGTCCCAGAACAGTCGAGCCGAAGATCTCGAACGCGTCGGCGATCACCTCCAGCCGATTGGGCACAAAATTCGTGATTCGGGCCAGCGTGGCGTCAGGAGCCATTCGCAGGAAACCGGTCGCGACCAAGTTGTCGTAGATTTCCTGTGTGATTACTTCGGCCTGTCCGTAGTCGACCAATTCGTCGCCGGCCAATTGTTCGGTCAAGAAACGATCGTATGGTTTGTCGGCGTTCCAGGCACGGACGACGTAATCCCGATAGCGATACGCACTGGGCCGGAGCACGTCCTGCTCTCGCTTGCCCTCCGAATCGGCGTAGCCGGCCAAATCGAGCCAGTGCCGTCCCCATCGCTCGCCGTAGCGGGGCGATGCCAGCAGCCGATCGATCAACCGTTCATAGGCGCCCGGCAGAGTGTCGGCCAAGAACAGCTCGACTTCGTCAGGCTCCGCGGGCAGACCGGTCAAATCGAAGCTCGCCCGCCGCAACAGCGTCAGCCGGTCCGCCTGCGGCGAGAACGACAAACCCGCCGCTTTGAGTAGACGCAGCACAAAGGCATCGATTGGATTGCGGACACGATTCCAGCCCACCTTGTCGGCCGCGTTCTCGACCGTGGGGTGGGGCACCTTCGGCATCTGCGGTGGCTGAAACGACCAAAACTTGCGGTCCTGGTCGCTAACCAGTGGATCGGGATCGGTCGTGGCGACGTCGGGAGCAATCTGCGGGTCCGGTGTACCGAGTTCGATCCAGCGGGTCAGCAGCTCGATTTCCTGAGGCGGCATCGTCTTGACACCCACCTCCACCAGCCGGTCGGGCGGGGGCATTTCCCCAGCCCGAATTCGCTTCAGGATCAGACTTTCGTCCGGTTTGCCAGGAACGATTGCCGGACCAGACTTGCCTCCCTTCAACATGGCGGATTTCGTCCGCAGGTCGAGCTCGGCTTCGCGGCGGCGCAATCCGTGACAGACCGTACAGCGCAGGCCTAACAGCGGAATCAGATCGTGCTGGTTCACCAGGCGGGCAGCCACTGCCCCGGACCGAAAACGGGCGCCCGCCGCGATCCATTTTCGAATCGTCTCGATCTGTTGCTGAGAGAGCCGGTCCTTCTCCTGCGGGGGCATCAGACCCTCGCTGACCATTTCATAGAGCAAACTTTCCTCTGGCTTGTCGGGAACGACGATCCGCCCAGATTCGCTGCCCCTAAGGATTCCCGCCGGCGTGCTGAGGTCGAGTCCCCCTTTGCGTGTTTTTTCTGAATGGCAGCGGTAGCATTTCTTTTTCAGCAGTTCTTGGCAGTTTGACTCAAACAGCCGATCGTCGGCGGAGCCGCCTTTAGGCTTAACGGCTTGTACGGTTCTCGTGCGGAATTTGGAATCCCTCATTCCGCATTCCGCACTTCGCATTCCGCACTCCGCAAAACAGCAAATCGCGGCCGGGATCAGCATCAGCCAGGCGGATTTCCCTCCCAGCCGCCACAAGCGATTTGTTTTGCAAGCGGCTCTGTCTGGTTTTGCGGAACTTCGTCGAGAAAGTAAGCCGAAGCTGCATCGGAGATTGAACATGTTTTATAGTTTATCAAACCCAAGCATCCGCAAGAAGATTGCCGGCCGTCGGAGCGTCTCGGAATGCGGCCGGAATTTATGGTCTTCTGAACCGGGGTAGCCCAATCGGCTGCGCGATTGGGTGACCTTGATCAGTTCCCGCTGCGGACCGTTTGAGAGAACGTTGAATGCTCTGAGGTGCGCGAAAATACAGATCGAGCCGTTGATCGCCGACACGAATCCACTCGATGTGCTTTCACGGTCCAGACCGCTTTGAAACCGAAGCGGCTCTTGATGTCGAAGGCGCGAAAAGTCACTTCGACACCCCGGTTTGAGGTTCCGGCGAGCGATCCCGGCTGCCGACGTAGGCATTGCGCGCAAGCTTGCGCTCCACGAGTTCGCGGAGTTGATGGTTTGGGTGATGATGTTGGAGTTGGGGCATTGGCTGGATTGGCTTCATTCGGTTGAAAATTGCGCTCACAGTTGGGCGACCGGCACTGCCGTTGGGCCGGCTTAAACTGCGCCCGTGAGGTCCTGGAGCCAATCTCGGCAATTTGGAAAAAATTCCGTAGCCGATTCAGCCATCTGGAACGCTGGTTTTTGAATCCCGCCCCCAGACCCGGAAATATCCGGGCATTCTGACGAAAGCGATGGACAAACGCGGAGAAATGAACGTTCGTGCCCAAACCAGCCTTCACGGCAACGACGAACCAGATAGGGTGGTTTGCAAAACAAACCGCCTGTGGCGGCTCAGCAGATTGATGAGTTCTCTGTCCTGTCGCCAATCTTCTCGGCAGTGCGGGAAATGTGAATTGGATGCCGCCAGCGATTGGGAGTTGTGATTTACAAGGCTGACTGAGATGCTCAGTGCATCGCTCAGACGAGGATCCGGAAACCCTCAGCCCGCGTCAGGAACGAAGCCCGATAGCCGCCGAGGCCTACCCGTGAAAATTCATCCGCAGCGATTCGCTCCCTTTCGAGCTACGCGGGCGGCAGTAGAAGTTCTGGCAGCGACGCGCTGCGGGTTCCGGGAGTCGGCCGGTTGTCGGCCGGCCGAAACGTAAAGACGACAGAGAACTTCGGCGCGAGGGAACGGTTACGGTCGGCGGCGTGGAGACTGCGACAGTGAAAGAAGAGGACGTCGCCGGGATCGAGCTCGGCATCGATGCTGGTGGCGATCAATTCACGGTTCTGCGCAACGTCCGTGCGGAAGAACAGGTCCTCGTCGAGCTGCGTATGATCTGGGATGAGCCGGTGAGAACCGGGTATCAGACGCAGACATCCGTTTTCGGGACGTTCCGGAGTCAGGGCGGTCCAGACGCTAATCAGTTCCGGCCGGGCGAACGACCAATACCGAACGTCCTGGTGCCATC
>CAUZTK010000039.1:0-18283 GCA_963582395.1 Planctomycetota bacterium
CCGCACCAATCCCCGCGATGCACGATCATCACATTCCTCACAGCCCCGAACGCTTCTTAATCGCACCAAGCCACTCGCGCACCCGACGCCCTCTCGTGGGAAACATTCAATATCCATAAGCCGCGGCTAAGTTCAACGCACGTTTATCGGACGTGCCGATCAAACCCCCTGCGCCAGTCCTACGCTATGCGCGGCACATCCGATAAACTACTCAACGTTGACAGGGAAATGACGGGGGCGACAAGTGACAACGCTCATCGCGGTGAGGATTGTGCGTGCCGCTGCGGACAAATCTTGACGCTAATCTCCCCACCATGATCAAACCGTCGAACACGTCAACCGCCGATGATCGATGGTGCAGTGTGAACGAACTCGCAGGCGAGTTCGGGACACTCACCGCACACCTCAAATCCGCAACTGCCGGCCCATGCGGTTAGCAATACGCACTCACATCGGCCGGGTCAATCACCAGTTTTCAATTCACCGAAATACGCACGGTCGCAGATGCCTATTGGATGCATCGATGTTGGAAGTCGCTGGCAATCCGGTGGGGCAGTTTTGCAAGTTGATGCATGGTGGACTTCAGCTTCGATGGCAGTACCTCACGGTCGCGTGACCGTCCCTTTTTGTGGAGAGGTTTATCTTTGTCGTGGATGTCGCGGACTGAACTCACCGAAGCTAGATCGCTGGCCAAAAAATGATAGCAAATTGGCAATCGTCGGTTTTAGAAGCTAAGGCTAAGCGTTGTTCGCCACCAGCCACTGCATCGCGCGGCGGACCCTGGTTCGACGAAACGGGAGATGCCCCGGTGCCACCAGGTGGCAGATGATCTCGCCGGATGACCAAGGCCAGACCATGCCGACCGCCAGGCCGTCTTTCCAGAGGAACGGCCATTGCGGCGCACCGGAGAGGATGAAGTCGCAGTTGGCCCCGACGTGACCATTCTTGATCAGCGGTTGCATGACGCTGAGAAACGAGATGTGAGTCGGCCCACTAGGGTCGTCATCCTGAACGCCGAACAACTGCCGGACGCCCACCTTGAGCGTGCGCGCTTCCCGCAGGCACTCCTTCAACTCGTCCAGGTCCCCAGCCACACGGTGACCCTCCGCGTCGTGTTCGTACACAACTCGCCAGCGATCACAGACGTACCAGCGATAAATCCCGTAATGGTACGCCTGGCTTTCGTCGAATGTCAGGTTGTCCAGCATCCACTTGACCTGAGAGAACAATCCCGACGTGTCGTATTTGAAGAAGCTGAAATAGGGCTGATCTTCCAGAGAACCACGATGAGCATAGGAGTGATGATGAGTCATCAACCCGGCAAACGCGTCGCCTTCCCCGGCATACGTCTGCTGAAAATACAGCGTCTCTTCGTAGCCGTGGGCGATCAGGAACACGCGAAGATCGGCGCCGTTTCTCACTACACGGGCCGTTGTGGAAAGCGTCCCTTGTGTCACTTCCAGATCACTGGTCTGTTCCAGTGCCAGAACCCACTGGCTCGACATTTGCTCGTATCCGCATTGGTGGAAAGTCTTGGTTTGAAAAGTACATCAAAACAGCCGGATGTTCGCTGACAACGCAAACGTTGTTTTCCAAATGAGTTTCTTCGAGGATTAAATGGTTGCTAAATGTGGAGATGTCGGGTTGATCCGTGGTTTTGCAAGACCATTTGGATCAGGAAACCGGCATGTCCACGAGCGTATTGTACCGGGCGATCTCCGCCAGTTCTGGTGGAAGTAGCCGTCGCGGTTACTTCCAGCCGTTTTGCTGCAACATCTGCCGGACGACCTCCTGTCGGCTTTCGGTCTCGTCATAAATGGCCAACTGCTGCTGGGCGCCGGTTGAATAAGGCAGCCGGCAGGCCGACTCCAGTTCGGACAGGCAGTCCAGTTTCTGCGCTTGAGGTTTCAGCAGTTCGACCAGCTTGTCGACCGTCTCTTGCACCGAGTATTGCTTGTAGTCATCACTGTCGACCAACCGGGCATCGGCGCCGTAGCGGGTGGCCCGCCACTTGTTCTGCTGGACTATCATCGGATGGTACTCCGACTGAAAGGTCCCCTCGTCGATCTCTGCCGAAATCACCTGCACTAGAGACTGAATGAGGGCCGTCAGTGCCAGCACCTGTTCGAGGTTGGCCGGCATGTCGCAAACGCGAATCTCGACGGTCCCGAAAGTGTGGTGGGGTCGAATATCCCACCATAGCTCGCGGATGGTGTTGATGAAGCCGGTGCCGACCAGATGGTTGACCAGCCATATGTACTCGCTCCAGTTCCGCATTTGGTGGGGCAGACCGGCAGTCGGCAGACCCTCCATGATCTTCGAACGGACCGAACACAGACCGGAATTACGACCTTCCCAGAAGGGCGAATTGGACGAGAGGGCCAGCAGCAGCGGCAGGTGCCGCAGCATCCGGTCGCAGACCATGATCGCCTTGTCGCCCGATTCGACACCGATGTGCACGTGCAGTCCGAAGGTGACCAACCGACGGGCCACGTCCTGCATCAGCTCGACCAGCCGAAAGTAGCGGTCGTTGACGGTAATCTGTTGATCGCACCATGACGAAAACGAATGCGTGGCTGCCCAGAAGAGCTTCAGGCCGAGTGGTTTAACAATTTTTTCCAGAGTTTCAAGTTTCTCGCGGAGATCGTCGCCGGCCTGCCGAACGGTGTGGCAAACGTCGGTGTTGATTTCCAGATAGCTCTGCATCAGTTCCGGCTTGATTCGTGCGGACAAACTTTCCGGGACTTTGCTGAGGACCGCTTCGACGGAGTTGGAAAGCGCCAGGCTCTCGGCATCGAGCAATTGCAGCTCGAGTTCGACTCCGATTGTCGGGGTCTCGTTACGCGTAAACTGAAGCGTCGACATCGTCAGCCCTCGCCGGTACGGGTGGGGGTTTGCACGGCCAACAACAGTGCCGCCCGCATCATTATCTGCGATCCTATTGCGAGCGTCCGCTCGTCGATGTCAAACTTCGGGGAATGCAGGAAGGGGGGATTCCCGTTCTGATCGGCGCAGCCGAGCCGCAGCAGCGCACCGGGTGCGAAGTCAAGGTACACCGAGAAATCTTCACCGCCTAAACTGGGGCGATCGATCATGCCAGTGTTCTCCGGGCCGACGACCCGTCGCGAAGCCTGTTCCAGTGCCGCTGCCATTCGCGGATGATTCTCGACCGACTTCAACGGGGCGGAAAATCGGAGGGTGATTTTCGTGCCGCTACTCTGTTCGGCACCGGCACAGATTTTCTGCAGCCGGACCTTTAGGATCTGCTGCGATGCCGGATCGATTGTCCGCAATGTGCCGTGTAGTTCGACCCGTTCGGGAATGACGTTGGGAGCGTGTCCGCCCTGGATCTTACCAATGGTGATGACCGAAGGGCTACGTGAATCGATCGCGCGGGGCAGAAACTCATAAATCGTACTGACCAAGTGAGCGGCGGCCGCCACCGGATCGGTGGATTGGTGGGGGCGGGCGGCGTGTCCGCCGTGGCCTTCCACGACGATTTCAATCTCGTCACAGTTGGCCGTCAAAGCACCGTAACGGATGCCGACCTGTCCGGCAGGCCGTTCGGGATCGACGTGCAAGCCGAGAACGGCCTGCACGCCTTCCATGGCCCCTTGATCGACCAGCCACTGGGCGCCCTGCGATGTCTCTTCGGCCGGCTGGAACAGAAACCGCAGCCGCCCGCCGAAATCGGCCGCTGTTTCGTCAAACTCGGCGTTGACGGCGGCACCCGCCAACGCCACCCCCAGCAAAATCGCGGTGTGGGCATCGTGCCCGCAGGCATGGGCCAGACCGGGATTTCGCGAGGCGTATTCGACCGTTTTCTCGTCGGGCATCCGTAGGGCGTCCAGGTCACACCTGAGGGCAATCAAGGGACTTTCGGGAGAGGGTCGGCCGATTTCCAAGTCGGCGATCACGCCCACCTGATTGCCAGCGTCGCTCCGACAGAACCATGGATGCAGACCGGCTTTCTCCAGCCGCTGGGCGACGAACTTCGACGTTTCGACTTCTCCACCGCTCGGCTCGGGATGAGCGTGCAGATGTCGACGGATGTCGATTTGCATTTGCTGCAGCCTGGCCAACTGATCGTCGAACCGCATCTCCCACGGTTTTAAAACTCTCCATGCTTCTTCAGAAAAAACTTCGCTGCCGACCTGGTGCATTGGTACTCTTTCGATGGTGGCAAACTCAGACGCACAAAAACCCGGTTCCCTGCGGAAACCGGGTCTCTGGAAGTCTGGACGAAGACAAGACAACCTTGCAGCCGGCCCGGTCGGCCGAGTCCGCGCGTCTCGACGTCCCCGGGTGTTTCAATGACCACCGAACGCTATTTTTCGCAAACTCCATCGCAGGCGTCAACAGCAAATGAAGCAGCCCGAACGAGTGACGAGCCAGGTGGCAGAGGCGATGACGATTTGAGAACGGCAGCGGTGATCCGGTTAGCTCGGACGACTACGGTTGGCTTTCGCGAACAGTGTGCGCAGTGAGATGATGAGACCGGACAACACGTTGCCGCCCTCGGTGATTTCGACCGACTCGTCGACGGTGGTGAATGCGCGGGCAGAGCGAGTCTTGGGATCGATGTACCAAATCAAACTTACGCCGGCGGCGAAGTAATCGCGCAGTTTGCGGTCCATTTCGGCCTTGGTATTGCTTTTCGAGAGAACTTCAACGGCAAGATCCGACACGAGCCGGGGCATTGGTTCTTGGGGTAACTTCCCGTCGGGAAAACGATCTCAGCCGACAAAACAGGCATCGGGCATCCGCATTTGATCGGGAAGAATTTGCAGCGTGCCGTTCGACGTGAGCACTTTGACGAGATCGTGCTCGTCCAGATGGTTGTTGAGCGTTTGAACGAATCAGACCCGCAAGCAGAGATTCATACCATCCCACGGATTTCTCCACCAAGATTCCATCGATCAGTTCGCACGCCAGATCTTCATGGGCGTCGATGGCAATCGCATCTTCAAGCGTCGCCATACCGGGCGGCGAATAAAGCCGAATCCGATCCAGCGGAATGCCGCTGCAAGTCGGCCAGCGTCCAATGGGTCGGAAACCGAGTTTTTGGCAAAGTGACGGTAGCCATGATTGAATCCTGTGGCAGAAACCGTTGCAGCGCTATTGTCGCACCGACCCCCGGCAGCAGCAAGACGACAAGTCGCTGAAGATCGGCGAGCCGGTTTGGGCTTTGATTGTTCGGCGTTCGGTGTTTCGCGCTCAATCCCGCTGCCACTTCCAGTCGTTGACGCCTTTGAGGTTCTGGATGGCAAAGGCCGGCCAACCGCCTTTGTAGAGCTCGATGACAATCTCGGCGACCATTTCGAAGGTGTCGTAGTGCGACTTGGTGTCCAGTCCGGCGACGTGACCGGCCAGCAGTACGTTGTCCAGCTCCAGCAGCGGACTGTCCAGCGGCAGCGGTTCGGTCTCAAAGACATCCAGCCCGGCGCCCCGCAAATGTCCTGACTTCAGAGCTTGGGCAAGCGCCTGTTCGTCGACCAATCCGCCGCGAGCGGTGTTTAGCAGCACCGAGCCTGGCTTCATTTTTGCGAACGTCTGGGCGTTCATCAGATGATGGTTCTCGGCCGACATCGGCGCGTGTACCGACACATAATCCGACTGCGCCAGCAGATCGCCAAACTCGACCAGCTCAATCTGCATCTGCTCGACGAACTCGGTGTTGGGATACGGTTCGTAGGCGATCACCCTCATTCCCAGTCCCATCGCCCGCCAGGCGACGGCCCGGCCGATGCGGCCCAGACCGAGAATGCCCAGTGTGCTGCCCATCACCCGTGGCTGAAGACCACGCTTCCAACGGTTCTCGCGGACCCGGCGGTCGAGTTCCGGGAACCCACGGGCGACGCCCATCAGCAGCGCAATGGTGTGCTCGGCAACCGCGTGTTGATTCACCCCTGGCGTGGTGGTGACCACAATGCCCGCCTCGTCGCAGGCAGCCAAGTCGACGGCATCGAACCCGACTCCGGTCCGACAGATGGCCCGCAGCTTGGGAAGCGACCCAATCACTTTCCGGGTGTACGGTTCCGACCCGGCCAGAATCGCCTCGGCGTCCTGCACCGCCTCAGCCAGGTTCTCTTCAACGAACAGATCGCTGTCGCGGGAAACGGCCTGCACGTCGAAGCCGGCTGATTGGAGGATCCCTGTGTGCGGACCCTGATCGGCATTGAGCGACGTGTAAATCACTTTGGGCATACGGCGGTCGACTCCTCTCGGAATTGGTCAATCTCTCGGTTGTGACTGGAGCAAAACACCCGGGATGCCGCAGTGACAAGCGGCGAAACGTTTGTAGCACACGGGTCATCGAAATCTGGACTATGGTATGGCCATTTTGAAATGTCCGGCCGAAACGTGTTCTTCAATGTGATTTTCGGATTTGGACCGGACAGAGCAAAATGCTCTCGGCATAGCCTACCGAAGTGGCCTCGACCACGCCAGCCAGCCCCGGATCGCTAGTGAAATCGTGTATGGCCAGAAATTCTGGCGGCACATCCAGTCCGAGAGGCGAGTTCATTGAGTTGTATCTTGACCGCCAATGAGGTTAGAATGAGAGGTGCAGTAATTGAGATTGAGTCTCAAAATAGTCTGGCCCGTCTCTTGATTGTAAGCCCTTGGAAAACCAACAGTTGCAACAGATCGTCCCTCTGGAATTGCTTCGTACCGGCGAAGAAGGGCGAATCTTCCAAATCGATGGGGACCTCAAGCTGGTCGTCCGCCTGGAAGAAATGGGCCTGCGCCGGGGCGTCGACATCCGAATGGTTCAACACGGCCGCCCCTGCATTATCGCCTTCGAGAATCATCGCCTGAGTTTCCGCAGCGACGAAACTTCTGTGGTGCTGGTCGAAGTCAACGGCCATGCCGCCGCACAGACAATTTGAGTGTCCGAAAAAATTGCTCGATCCAGGCTTTTGAGCAGCCTCTCTCGACGTTCATGTGACTGCACACCGCGATGACCACGCTGGACACCCTCAAAGGCGGAGAGCGGGCACGCATCGTGGCTGTTACCGGCGACGACGGGATCTCGATCCGCCTGATGGAGATGGGCCTAACCGAGGGAGAACAGATCGAGCTGCTCGGCTTTGCGCCGTTGGGCGATCCGATCGAGTTTCTGGTCCGTGGATACCGCATCTCTTTACGCTGCAGCGAAGCACGAAGGGTCCAGGTGGAACCGCCCCAGATCAGTGGGAAGCCGGCGTAGGGCGGTCAACGGTCAGAGCCAATCTCCCCCCCTAGAGGAAAGACCTTGCTTGTGACTCGTCAGTCTGCGAGCCTCATCAGCAGTTTCGTTGCCGCCGTTTAAGAACGCCTTGTCTGCCTTGCGAAGTCGCTTGATGTCCCTCAAACAACCCGCAGCACAAACCCGACCGTTGACGGTTGCCATAATCGGCAATCCGAACACGGGCAAGAGCACGCTGTTCAATTCGCTGGTCGGCATGAAGTCGCGAGTGGGGAACTTTCCCGGTGTGACTGTCGAAAAAAAAATCGGCCGCGTCCGCTGGAATGGCCGGGCGATCGACTTGGTCGATCTGCCGGGGACGTACAGCCTCTCGCCGCGAACACTAGACGAGATGGTGTCAGTCGATGTGCTGCTGAGTCGCCAACAAGAGGTCGGCGAGATCGATGCTATCGTCTGCATTGTCGATGTGTCGAACCTGGAACGCAATTTGTACCTGGTCAGCCAGGTGCTCGACCTCGGTCTGCCGACTGTCCTGGTCTTGAACATGCAGGATGTGGCGCAGGCCCGCGGCGTTTCGATTGATGCCGACAGGCTTTCAAAGCGATTGGGGATCCCCGTCGTCAGCACCGAAGCGCACCGCCGGCGGGGCCTCGACGACGTTCGACGGGCGATCGATGAAACCGTAAATCAAAGGCCGCCACAAGCGTTGAGGCTCTTTTCGGACGAGTTCTACCAAGAATGTGACCTTCTGTCTGCAATGCTGGCAGAGCGCCATGCAGCCGACACACCGCTTTACCTGCTGGAGCGGTTAATTGTGGATGTCGGCGGGCAGGTGGAGAATCAGCTCGCCGAGCGTCACGACGCCTTGCCACAGGTTCTGCGTGAAGTTCGGCAGCGTCTCGGCGAAGCTGGGTGCCGCGTACCGGCCATCGAGGCCAAAGTCCGTTACAGTTGGATTCGAGACGTGCTCGAAAATGTGGTCACCCGCCCGCAAGCACGTCTGGTGACCGCCAGCGACAAAATCGACCGCATCCTGACGCATCGGCTGGTCGGCCTGCTCATCTTTGCCGTGCTGATGCTAA
The DNA here is from genome assembly GCA_963582395.1 of Planctomycetota bacterium. Classification (GTDB taxonomy): domain Bacteria; phylum Planctomycetota; class Planctomycetia; order Planctomycetales; family Planctomycetaceae; genus CAUZTK01. The sequence continues at coordinate 8,272 of CAUZTK010000039.1, forward strand.
TCGTCTTCTTGTCGATCTTCATCTGGGCCGAACCCTTTATGAACGCCATTGAGGTGGGACAAACCTGGATGGCATCGATGCTGACCGGCTTAATGCCGCCCGGTGCGCTGCGGAGTCTGCTGGTCGACGGCTTGATTGCCGGTGTGGGGGGCGTGATTATCTTTGTGCCGCAGATTGCGTTCCTGTTCTTTTTCATGGCCATTCTTGAAGACTGCGGGTACATGGCGCGGGCCGCGTTCCTAATGGACAAGCTGATGACCAAAATCGGTCTGAGCGGCAAGTCGTTCGTCCCGCTAATGTCGTCGTTCGCCTGCGCCATTCCCGGTGTGATGGCCACCCGGGTGATCGAAAACCGCCGCGACCGCATGGTGACGATTCTGGTCGCCCCGTTGATGAGCTGTTCGGCCCGTTTGCCCGTGTATGCCTTAATGATTGCGCTGTTCGTGCCCGCTGAGGAAACCCTGAAGCGGGGACTGCTGTTGTTCGGAATGTACTGGCTGGGCGTGGTCGTGGCGATTCCTGTCGCGTGGATTCTGAAGAAGACGTTTTTCCGGGGCGAAACCCCGCCTTTTGTCATGGAACTACCGAGTTACAAGTGGCCGTCGCCGCGAATGGTGATCTACCGCGTCTATGATCGCTCGAAGGCGTTCGTCACCCGGGCCGGGACTTTGATCTTCGCCACGACGATTGTTGTTTGGGCCGGCGGCTATTTTCCAGGCGATCACAGCGAACTCGATCGGGTGCAGGCGCAGTTGGAAACACTACAGGCAGGCGGCAGCGCCGACTCGACCGCTGACGAGGCGGCGGCACTCATCGAACGACAAAACAAGTTGTCCGGCGAGCTCATCGCCGGCAGCCTGCTGGGACGTATCGGCCATGCCATCGAACCGGCGGTTCGACCGCTGGGCTGGGACTGGAAAATCGGCGTCGGAGCCCTCGCCTCGTTTCCGGCCCGCGAGGTGATCGTTGCCACCATGGGGACCATCTACAGTCTGGGTGGCGAGGTCGACGAACAGAGCGAAGGCCTGCGTGGCGCCATGCAGGCCTCCACCTGGCCCGATGGCCGCAAAGTCTACAGCATGCCGGTGGCGCTGTCGATCATGGTTTTCTTCGCCTTGTGCGCCCAGTGTGCCGCGACGCTGATGGTCATCAAACGGGAAACCAACAGTTGGCGTTGGCCGGTATTCACGTTTGTCTACATGACCGCGCTGGCGTATCTCGGCGCGCTGGTCACCTATCAGGTAGCAAGGTTGTTTGTGTAAAATCCGACTTGTCGCTTAGCGAATCCCTGGTGGTCCGCAAACCGAGACTGGTTTACCGGGGCGCTGCGCGATCTCGAGTTCGTTGTGGACAAACGACAACTTTGTGGACAAATAACGATGAACGGTGGTGATTGGCAACTGGTCGTTGCGGTGGTGATTGTCGCCGGTGCCGGCACGTTTCTACTCCGCAGGCTGGCCCGCATGCTCACAGGCAAAGCCGGTAGCGGGTGCGGAACCGGCACGTGTGGGATCTGTCCGACCGAGAACGCGGGGCAGTCTGCCGAACAGAGTCTGCCGCTGATTTCTCTGGACGTTTCAGCGGCCGATGTCATCCACCCGAAGGACTCACCCCCTCAGTAGCGGGCCGTCACGGCACAATCTTGCCGTACGCTTTGAACGTGACCGGCTCGGGACGTCCGGCGATGGTCACGGAAAACTCCTCACTGAAGTCGCCCGGCTTGTTGGGGGAAGTGAACGTCATCGGGATCACGTGGACCGAGCGGGTTGATTTCGGCAAGCGAACCTTGAACGCTTCCCGGTCCGAATCGCATTCAATCTTGACGATGGCGATCGGTTCTTTGCCCCGAATCACCACGTTGAACTTCTTGTCAACTCCGGGAAAGAGCGTCCCCAGCGAGATGACGTCCGGAGTCACAGCCACGTCCGATTCGACTCGGGCTTCCACCAACACGGGAACCTGCCGACCCCTGACGTCGTTGGTGATCAGAAAAATTTGTTCACGCAGCGGTCCAACCGGTGCGGTTCCCTTCAGAGTCACGTTGAGTTCGTAGTTGACGCGGCCACCCCCGCGAGACTTCTCCACGACCTTGGCCTCGATGTGCCGGCTATCGGTATTAACCTCTAAAATTTTCCAGTCGTCGCGGCCGGCGTAAGCAATCTCGATCTTGCGTTTGGCGTCTTTTCCCTGGTCTGTAGGGCCAAACTTTACGGATCCTGGACTCAGCACGACGTCGGTGCGGATGTAGGCGGTCACGGGAATCCGCACCTCGCGGTACTGCGGCTGGTCGAAGGTGACGATGACGTTCGAGTCCTTCCGACGAGTAAAGCGAACCGTGTTCATGCTGATTTCGATGTATGCCGAGTCCAGACTAGCCAGCGTCGTCTTGGAGGGAACCGCCGCCGAACAACCGCAGGTGGTCCGCACGTTGGAGATGTGCACCGTTTTCTTGTAGAGGTTGGTCACCTTCAACCGATAGCGGGCGTCGGCACCGCGGGCCACTACGCCGAAGTCGTGTTTCTGCTTCTCGAACATCTTCTGTGCCCAAGAGAGTTCCTCGGCCTGCGCGCTGATTGCACAGCCGAGAATCAAAGCCAAACTAAGAACCAAACGCATAGACATGTTCATGTACACACTTTCTGATCGATCGAAATCTCGTCAGCCCTCGTCCCACGGGACGAACCGTTGACACGACAACCGGGGCCGTAAAACTGCGACATCGTGGACGTTGTATTGCTCAAGGCCGCTGATCGAAATCTCGGAAGTGTTCCAGAACCTTAGGCCTCATCGACACATAGGTCATAACAGGTTAGTTTGGCAGCCGAGAATTGTCAATGTCTTCCCATTTCAAACGACATCGGGCCGTTTCGGATGTAGAACCGCTGTAATCGTTTCATTCGAGTGTCGCAAAACCAAGACAATCGCGTCCTACCGATCTTGCGGCATCATGGGCCGAATTGCGCGACAGCGGTGTCACAATCTGCTCAGAAAGATCCACAGACCAATCGCTTTCGACCGAAACGCAACGCAATTTGTTGACCCACCCGGTGAAGCCCCCATTTCGGGCGCCGTGGCTTCGCTGGTAGCGGACAACGGCGTTTGCAGCGCGTTCTGCGTTTGTTAGAATGAAAGGCGAAGCACGGTTAACAGCATCTGAGCTAATGCAGATTGGCCAGTGCCGGAAGGCACCGGCATGGATGGCCCGTTCGAGCATTCCGGAGGTAACCGATGACGGATCTATACAAAAGTCTCGAAGCGACGTTCGTCCGGAATCGTGAACCCCGATTCCGCGCCGGCGCGTTGATCGTGGTCGGGTTAATTTCCGCCATCACATTCGGCGGATTTGTCCTTGCCCAGCAGCGCCGGCCGACTACAAATCAGAAAAAAGCGGCGACGTCTCGCAGCAACGCTGACCGAACCGCAAAGGATCAAAATTCAGTTATACAGGGCCCCGAGAAAAAATCCGCCAAGAAAACGTTGGGCCAAGTGGAGTATCCGTTTCCGCAACACGTGAAAGTGCCGACCGGAATTCTCGATGGTGCCGCCGGATGGCTGAATGCATCGGGCGACATCAGTTTCAAAGACCTGCGCGGCAAGATTGTGTTGCTTGATTTTTGGACGTATTGCTGCATCAACTGCATGCACGTGCTTCCCGCTTTGAAGACGCTGGAGAAAAAGTATCCGAACGAGTTGGTCGTCATCGGCGTCCACTCGGCGAAGTTTGACAACGAGAAGGACTCGGAGAACATCCGCCGAGCGGTCATGCGCTACGAGATCGAGCATCCTGTCGTCAACGATTCGGAAATGCTCATTTGGCGAAGATTTGGCGCAAGAGCTTGGCCGACGCTGTTCATGGTCGACGCTGAAGGTCGGGCCTGTTTCACAATGTCCGGTGAAGTTCCTCCGCAGGTGCTGGACTATCTGACCGAGAAAATCGACGCACTGATTAAGTACCACAAATCTCGTGGCACGCTCGACACAACGCCCGTTCGGTTCGATCTGGAAAGCGCGAAACTGGGACCGATGCCGCTTCGCTTTCCAACCAAGCTGCTCGCCGACGAAAAGTCCCAACGGTTGTTCATTTCCGACTGTAATCATAACCGCATCGTCGTGAGTACGCTTGACGGAAATCTGCTCAACGTGATCGGCAGCGGTGTCACCGGCACAAAAGATGGCGGTTATGCCGAAGCCGAGTTCAACCATCCGCAGGGAATCACACTCGTCGGCCAAATGCTCTACGTGGCCGACACCGAGAACCACCTGATTCGCAAGGTCGATTTGGCGAAGAAAGTCGTCTCAACTCTGGCAGGCACCGGCACGCAAGCCCATCAGCGTGTGCCCGGTGGAAAGCCGCGTCAAACGGCCCTCAACAGTCCGTGGGCGCTGGACCATCTGGATGGCGTGCTCTACATCGCTATGGCTGGCCCGCACCAGATCTGGAGCCATGAACTCGGGTCCCAGACCATTCAGGTCTACGCCGGCTCGGGGCGGGAAGATATCATCGACGGTCCACTGCTGGAGTCCGCACTTGCGCAACCGTCCGGAATTGTCAATGACGGCAAATTCCTCTACTTTGTCGACAGTGAAGGTTCATCGATCCGTAGAATGTCCACTGGCGACGCCGGCGAGGTGACGACCATCGTCGGCACGGCCGATTTGCCGTCCGGCCGGTTGTTTGAGTTCGGCGACGTGGACGGCATCGGCGGTCAAGCGCGGCTGCAGCATCCGCTCGGCATCGCCTCCTACAACGGCGCGCTGTTCGTGGCCGACAGTTACAACCACAAGATCAAAAAAATTGTCGAAACCGATGAGGGGTGGAAGGTGACGTCGCTGCTGGGCACCGGAAAACGGGGCGACAAACTTGACCCGCCACAATTTTCTGAGCCGGAAGGGCTATCGGCTGCCGGCGGCAAGCTGTTCATCGCCGACACCAACAATCACCGCATCTGCGTCGCCGACCTGGTAACCGGTCAGGTTGCGGAGTTAAAGATCGACGATCTGAAACCGCCGGCACGGCCAAAGCCAAAGCAGACAGACGTCGCCGACACAAACAAGCCCGAAGCGGTTCCGCAGCAATCGATTGCCTCAGCTGACTCGCTCGATTTCGAGGTCGGTTTGAAGCTGCCCGAAGGCTTCAAACTCAACAAGCTGGCCCCGGTCACCTACCGGCTGGAAGCGGTCGGCGAACAAACACTGATCGCCGCCGAGCAGCTTGGTTCTCGCCGAAAGGCAACCGCTGACGGGTTGACCGCCAGGCTGAAGATCCCGCTCGCACAGAAAACCGGCAAGGCGACACTGAAGCTGGCCCTCTCATTCGTTTACTGCCGCGACGGTGTCGGCGGCCTGTGCAAGCTGAATACGGCTCGCTGGCAGGTCCCGGTCAACGTGTCGGTCGAAGGGAAACAGCGGACGATCAAACTCACCGCCGACGCCACAAAGTAACTGCTGCATTTTCATGGCGAGAGCTGTGCCGTTCAGCGCCACTCTGTTGTTTCATCTGGGAAAGGAGTCTGGCCCTCTCGAGGACAAAAGTGTGCCGGGGGAACTTAAGTTTGCTTGAGTCGCGAAATTCGGATTTACAAAGGGCCAGACCCCGTCGCGCGTTCAAACGCGGCGTTCACGACTCGTTCATCCGCAGCAACACCTTCCCCTTTCGACCCGTGCGTTCGGCTTCGCGGACCGCATCGACGACGCGTTCCAACGGAAACATCTCTGCGACCTCGGAGACGAGCACGCCTGCGCGCATCAACTGCGTGATGTTCCTGATCAATCGCAGTTTGCCGAACAGTTGCTGAGTTTCCATCCACCGTGCCAGCCAGAAGCCTTCAATTCGTGCTCCGTGGCCCATCAGCTCCCGCGGCGAGAATGAAATGGGTTCTCCGGAAAGCGTTCCGTAAACCAGCATCCGTCCTGCTTGCGCAAGGCAACCGACGACGGCCGAACCGGTTTTGCCACCGACCGGATCGATCGCAAACGCAACACCCTGTTGTGCGGTGACGTGCATGACCTCGTCGCGAAGCTGCTCGGCCTGCTGACGTTCCGGATTGTAGCCCAGCACAACATCGCCACCGAGTTCCTTTAACTCGCCGGCCTGTTCCTCTCGGCGGACGACGTTCAGCGTACGGAAGCCGAACCGTTGACCGAGCCGAATCACCATCCGGCCGAGTGCCGAACCGGCCGCGGTTTGCAGCAACCATGCTCCGGGCGGAATGTCGAGAACCACGCGAGTCATCACGTAGGCGGTCGCCGGGTTGACGAAGAACATCGCCGCCTGTTCCAGCGGGAGATCACCGGCTAGTGGAATCGCCTGTTTGGCGGGGATGACGGTTTGCGCGCACCAGTTGCCTCCCGAACGATTCAGCACCGCCACCCGTCTGCCGACGAGAAACCTTCCCAACACTCCGCCGCCGCTCGCTTCGACGATTCCCACACCTTCAAATCCAGGAGTGGTGGGCAACTCGGGAGGGCTGCTGTAGACGCCGCGGACCGCCATCAGGTCCGACGGATTCAAGGGGCTGGCAAGCATTTTCACTCGAACTTCGCCCGTCCGCGGTTCCGGGACGGCCACGTCTTGAACGTGAAGCACCTCGGCCGGCTCACCGAATTCTTGGAAAATCACAGCGCGCATATATATGGCGAACGTCCTGGTTCAGGGGGTCACCACGGCAGCCCATCTCGGCTTGGCAGACAAAGGTTTGATCTACAAACAATCGCATCAAGTTCTATCGATGTCGAGCGGCAGTTGCAACGGCACAGGCTTCACTCGAAGGCTCGACCTCGCCTGCTAGCCGCCCTGATGCGACGGAGTGACATACCGGCCCGAAACAATTGTTGGGTTCTATTTTGATCCGCGATGGCTTGCGAAACGTTCCCCTCTTGATGGGCCAGACTTTCGGCCAATACAATCTGTCTGAGCTTTTCTACGCTGACAGGGGTGGCTGCCTGCCGGCACCGGAAGCGTCCATCGAGGACAATCGTTTCACACGTTCTTCAGAATCGGGGCACAGACATCATGGGGCTTTTCGACAAACTGCGCGGCGAGCTTGTTGACATCGTCGAATGGATCGACGATTCGCGTCACACGTTGGTCTGGCGATTCCCGCGATATCACAATCAGATCAAGAATGGGGCGCAGTTAATCGTGCGGCCGGGTCAGGTGGCGGTCTTCGTTCACCGCGGGCAGTTGGCCGACGTCTTCGAGCCGGGGCACTACACCCTGAAGACCGATAACCTGCCCATTCTTGGCACGCTGATGGGCTGGAAGCACGGTTTCGACAGCCCGTTCAAGGCGGAAGTCTACTTTGTCAGCACACGGCAGATTACCGATTTGAAGTGGGGCACGCCGAACCCGATTATGCTCCGTGACGTCGATTTCGGTCCGATTCGACTGCGGGCATTCGGCACTTACACTCTGAAGCCGATCGATCCGAGGGCGCTGTTGACGGAGCTTGTCGGTACCGACGGGCAATTCGATGCCGATGAGGTCACCGAGCTGATACGCTCGGTGATCAACACCGCATTTGCCGACATGCTGGGCGAGTCGAAGGTTGCGGCATTGGATCTGGCATCCAACTACCGCGAGATGTCGGACCAGCTTCGCGAAATCGTTTGTGAGCGGATCGACAACGAGTACGGTCTGGAGGTCCCGCAACTGTTCATCGTCAACATCTCGCTGCCGGAAGCGGTCGAGAAAGCGCTCGATACCCGCACCAGTATGGGCGTCATCGGCGACATGAACCAGTTTCAGCAGTATCAGATGGGACAGGCAATGCTGTCGGCAGCAGAGAACCCCGCCGGTGGCGGTGCCGCCGAGGGAATGGGGCTCGGCATGGGCTTCGCCATGGCGAACCGGATGGTCCAGGCGCCGAGCGCTGCCGCGCCTGCTGCACCGCCTCCTCCACCCCCACCGGCGAGGGCCTGGCACGTCGCCGAAAACTCTCAGACACGCGGACCGTTTAGCGACCAGCAGATTTCGCAGGCCATTGCCGGGGGCCAGGTCAGTTCGTCGACGATGGTTTGGTGTGCGGGAATGCCTGCTTGGATGCCTGCCGGACAGGTCCCGCAGCTAGCCGGCTATTTCGGTGCAACACCGCCTCCCCCACCGCCACCGGCATGAGGCTGACGATGATTGGATCAAGTCATCCTTGTCTGATTCACCTTTGCACAACCGACATCGCAGCAGAAGATGGCGAACGAATCAAAGAAGAGTTGACAGCTTATTTCCTAGCTTTCTCATCTTCACTGTGACTGACAGTTCACGACCGACATTGACGAGTTCATAATACTCGGCATACGAATCTGACGGATGCTGTATGGTTTCCCAAACTCCTCGTGAACTGTCCATCGCCCCCGATGCCCAAGGCTCGACCGAAACGGCCGGTCAGAGCATCGACGAGGGTAAAGGTCGCACGTTTCCCTGCGAAGGCTGCGGGGCTGATCTGAAGTTCCACATCGGGCAGCAGCAGCTCAAGTGTCCCTTTTGCGGCTATGAAAAGGAAATCGAATTCGCCGAAGACGCGCAGGTGGAAGAGCAGGACTTTCATGCCATGCTGGAGCGCATCAGCCAATTGCACGAGCACGACCGGCATGCCGAACACGGGGAAAGCGAAATCCGCTGCGAATCGTGCGGAGGCACGACCGTTTTTATCGGCTCCCTGACCAGCAGCCAGTGCCCCTATTGTGGGTCCCCCATCCAGCTCGAAAACGTTCATGATGCCGAACACCGCGTTCCGGCCGACGGCGTGTTGCCGTTTCTGGTCGACAAGAACAAGGCCCGCTCGAATTTAACGACCTGGGTCAAGTCACGATGGTTTGCGCCGAACGAGTTTCTCCGCCGCGGCGTCGACGGAAGTTTCAACGGTGTGTATTTGCCCTACTGGACCTTCGACTCGATGATTTCGACCCGCTATTCTGGTCAGCGGGGTGAGCACTACTGGGTCACCGTCGGCAGCGGCGACAAAAAACGCAGCGAACGCCGCACCCGCTGGTATTCGGCCTCGGGGTCGTTTCAGCGATTTTTCGACGATGTTTTGGTGCTGGCCGCCCGCGGGTTTAATCGAGTTCTCATGCTCAATCTGCAACCGTGGCCGCTGGGCAAGTGTGTGCCGTTTAATCAGCAAATGCTGGCCGGTTATCTGGCCCGAACTTATGAAATCGAGCTGGATGAAGGCTTCGTCGAGGCAAAGGTGCGAATCGACGAGGCCATCGACCGAGACGTCCGCCGGCGCATCGGTGGCGACGAACAGCGGGTGTATTCGATCCACACCCGCTACGATGCACTGACGTTTAAGCATCTGCTGCTGCCGGTTTGGCTGCTGGCCTACCGATATCGACAGAAGACATATCAGGTGATGATCAACGCCGGCACCGGTGAGGTGCAGGGCGAGAGGCCTTACAGTTGGGTGAAGATTACGCTGGCTGTGCTGGCTGTGCTGGCCGCCGGGGCGGCCATTTTCTTCCTGACCCGGTTCTGACGAGCCGGGTCCCAGATGAGCGCATTTGCCGAGAGCGTCAACCGAAGAGATGCCTCGACCGGCAGCGCCATAACGTCATCAATAGACGTTGCGTCGGAAACTCCGAACGGGCGACGCTATCGTTCACGCCCCGCCACAACGTCGTTTTTTCTCGACAAAATACTTGTTAAATAGCAATATATTATGTACGATGATGGCATGAATCTATTGAGCGATCAAGTCCGCGAGGCAATTGAGGCGAGTTGCGTCTCTCGGTACCTGCTTGCTGAGCAGGCGGGCGTTGCCGAATCAGCAATCAGCCGATTCATGTCCTGCAAACAAGGAATTTCTCTCTCCACGCTCGACAAGATTGCGGATGTCCTCGGGCTTCAACTTAGAGTCGGTGTTCAGGAATTTCGCAAATCCTCTAAACCGGGCAGGCCCAAAAAGGAGAGCGCAGAGATGCAAAACGTGAAGACACTCACCAGCCAGTCGGACTGGGATCAGTTCGCTCAAGACGCTGTGAAGGACGCACACGAAGACAACTTTTCCAGTCGCCG
>CAUZTK010000040.1:0-18062 GCA_963582395.1 Planctomycetota bacterium
CCCGCGAACGAGAACTGCACGTAACGGCGTTGTGCCAGAAGCTCGGACAAAGCCAACCGGCCGTCAGTCACCACTTGGCATTGCTGCGGGTGGCCGGTCTGATCGAGGCACGCCGCGACGGAAAGCACAACTATTATTCGGTGCGCAAGGTGCATTTCCATCGGATTATGGGCGAGCTGTTCTCGAGCATCGGCGATTCGGAAAAAGACGAAATCCGTTTCGACGATTTCGTTCTCACACAGAACTAACAGCTCGCGCAGCCTCGCCGCAATCGGGCTACCGGTTCGCCCCTCGAAAACATCATACAGTTCCCGAGACCGTCAGCGGATGGCGGTCTCTTTTTTTCGGCGCGGCCGTTTGCTACAAGAGAGCGCCATGAAAAGTCCGGCAAAACTGGCGCTCATCGACGGGACCGTTTATCCCGGTACCGCCTTCGGGGAACGGGGCGAGGTGTTCGGCGAGGTCGTCTTCAACACCAGCATGACCGGTTATCAGGAGATCCTCACCGACCCCTCCTACGCCGGTCAAATAGTGACGATGACCTACCCGTTGATCGGGAATTACGGCGTCAACCTCGAAGACGTGGAAAGCTCGAGCCTGTCGCTGCGGGGGTTTGTCTGCCGAGAACTCTGCCGCCGTCACAGCAACTTCCGCGCGACGCAGTCGCTGGATCAATACTTGGCCGACGCCGGAGTCATCGGACTGGAAGGAATCGACACCCGGGCGCTGGTCCGCCGTATTCGCATTCACGGCGCAATGACCGGCGTGCTTTCTACCGTCGATCTTGATGATGAATCGTTGGTGGCCAAAGCGCGGCAAAGCCCTTCGCTGGTTGGTCAGGACCTGGTGCGCGAGGTGGTGCCGGAGAAGTCGGTCGAGTGGTCCGAAGGCCTTTCGGAACTGGGAATGCCATTCAGCCTGAAGGGCGAAGCGCGATCGGCCTCCGAGACCTCAATCGGCGGCAACGGACCCCATGTCGTGGCCATCGACTATGGGATGAAGTGGAGCATTGCCCGCCACCTGCATCATCTCGGTTGCCGGGTGACAATCGTTCCCGGAACGGCAAACGCCGAGGACGTCCTCAGGCAGAACCCGGACGGAATCTTCCTGTCCAACGGTCCTGGCGACCCGCGTCCGCTCGGCCACGCCGTCCAAACGATTCGCGAACTGCTCGGTCGCAAACCGATTTTCGGGATTTGTCTGGGGCAGCAACTTCTCGGCTTGGCTTGCGGCGGCGAAATCTTCAAGCTGAAGTTTGGTCATCGGGGTGTCAACCAGCCGGTGTTGAACCTCAAGACCAACCACGTCGAAATCACCAGCCAGAATCACGGATTCGCCCTTGAGGCCGATTCGCTGCCCAGCAACGTCGAGGTCACTCACGTCAACATCAACGACCAGACGGTTGAAGGACTCCGTCACGGGGAATACCCGGCGTTCGGGGTGCAGTACCATCCCGAGGCCTCGGCCGGTCCTCATGACAGCCATTATCTGTTCCGCGAGTTTTACAGCATGATGACCAGGTGAGACCGAAGCTTAAGAATTGCAGAAAGACGGCGCGCGGGGGGCGTCAGCCCCCTGTTGTTACCTCCCTGTTATTCGCAAGAAATTCTTCGCACCGAACCGCCACTCGCCACCGGATTCCCAAAGCAAAGGAGACACAGCATGGCGACGGAACGCACATTGATCCTCATCAAACCGGACGGCGTCCAGCGGCGATTGGCCGGCCGGTTGATCGCGCGGCTGGAAGACAAGGGTCTAAAACTCATCGGCATGAAAATGCTGCATGTGACGCCCGAGCTGTCGCAGCGGCATTACGCCGAGCACGTCGACAAGCCGTTTTATCCGCTGCTGGAGGCTTTCATCACATCGGGACCAGTAATCGCCATTTGTGCTCAAGGTCCCGGCGCAATCGGTGTCGTCCGCAACATGCTGGGCCCAACCAACGGCCAAGACGCCTCGCCCGGGACAATCCGCGGCGACTTCGGGCTGAGCCAGCAGATGAACCTGATACATGGCAGCGACGGCCCGGAAGCATCCCAGCGCGAGATCGGTTTCTATTTCCGGCCCGAGGAATTGCTCGATTACGAGCCGACACTGGGCGGTTGGGTTTGTGCCGACGATGAGAAGTAACTCATTGTCGCAGAATGATTTGAGGAAATTCTCTCAGAAAATAATTGACAAACTGCTCCGGTTTGGCCATTGTCATGGCTGAAACGCTGCTGGCGACCGACAGCAAAAACGAGGTCTTGACGGCCCTTCCGTCCGCCGATGGTAACGGAAGGGTTTTTGTTTGGCTACGGCAGCCCTCTGTACGAAATTCCGTATCAGGAGGGCTTTTTTGTGCGCTCCGACGTGTGACAAATTGGACATCGTCGTCCAATTCCCGCCACAGTTAGGCTGGCTTTGACGACCAGGCTGCAGTCCTACCGCTTTGCGGTCCCACCACAAACCAAGGAGTCGTCTGATGACTACCGTCTCTTCGACCTCGTACGTGAATGCGCTCCGCGAAATCGAGTTCTGCCCGTATGCCGACAATTGCGCCTATGCCGACTCATGTGTGTACGGCAAACGCCGGTTCGAGTCTCTGACAAACATCGAGAACGCTATTGCCCAGATCGGCAAGAGCCTGTTGGGAGCGGCCTGTCTGCTGGCCGATTTCGCCCTCACCTTGACGCTCTGGCTGCTTCCGATCGGTATCCCGCTGGCACTGTTGGGGATTACGTTTCTGCAGACGGCCAAAGAACGCAGATGAGTTGTCTCGGCCTTTTGCCGTACTTGTCACGCTCTACCCATCGCCCGGCTGACGGCGCTGCCCATGTCGGCGGGGCTTTCGGCGACCTCGACGCCAGCCGCTTCGAGGGCGGCAATCTTCTCGACCGCCGTACCGCTGCCGCCGGAAATGATCGCGCCGGCGTGTCCCATGCGTTTACCGGGCGGCGCGGTGCGGCCGGCGATGAAGCCGGCAACCGGCTTGCTAACGTGCTGCTTGATAAATTCGGCCGCCTGTTCCTCGGCGTTGCCGCCAATTTCGCCGATCATCAGAATCGCCTCGGTGTCGGAATCGTTTTGGAACAGCTCCAGAAGATCGATAAAACTGGTGCCGACGATCGGGTCGCCGCCGATACCGACCGTCGTCGATTGCCCCAGCCCGACGTTACCCAACTGCCAGGCGGCTTCATAGGTCAGCGTGCCGCTGCGGCTGATGACGCCCACCGTACCGGGCGCATGAATGTAACCGGGCATAATGCCGATCTTGGCCACGCCGGGTGTAATGATGCCCGGACAATTTGGACCGATGAGCCGGATTGTCCTGTTGCGCAGGTAATCGGCCACGCGGACCATATCCAGCACGGGGACCCCCTCGGTAATGGCCACGATCAGCCCGACGCCGGCGTCGGCCGCTTCCATGATGGCGTCGCCGCAAAACGGCGGAGGCACAATGACCATGCTGGCATTGGCCCCGGTCTGGGCGACCGCTTCTTCGACCGTGTTGAAGACGGGAAAACCCTCAACTTCGGTTCCCCCTTTCCCGGGCGTCACGCCGCCCAACAGCGGTGTGCCGTACTCCCGGCAATGCCGGCTGTGAAACAAACCGACCCGTCCGGTAATCCCCTGACAGATGACTTTTGTGTTTGCGTCAACGAGAATACTCATAGCTGGGTTTCTGTCGTTAGAGTCCGGAAATCAATTCTCTTGCGAAAGTGAAATGCGGAGATCACCGCAGGCCCGGACGTAAGTTTCAGGCAAGTCAACCTGCACACAGAGCCCATCGTGCAGGAACAGGGGCATGACCGGAAGTGGCCGGCCGACTTCCAGCCGTTCGCACCACACGTCGAGCGCGGGCTGACCATCACGTTCCGCCACATGGTAGGCCGAAGTGTAAAGCCAACCTTCCTCGACAGCGACCGCAGACTGACCACACCGTTCGAGCAAATCGTGATGGAGGTTGGCTTTTCTCGTCGTGACGAGATCCACGACAACGAGCCCTATTCCTTCGCGAAGGTACGTTTCGCGTTTCGAGACGAACGCCCCGTGATTTTCAGGCCGGTCTTTATTGGCCGGGCTGACGAATTCGATGGCCCCTTCGAGGACGGCGCCACCGAGTTCGCGAAACACGCGAACTTCAATGATATCTGTCGTGGGGGGAAACTCGATCGTCATCAGCGGAGCGGGCGGCGTCCAGGAAGACTGTTCGGCTGAATCCACTTGCCGGCCTCCTCGGTCCAAAGCGCTGCCGGCAACTCCAGACGCCTCAAACGTTGCCACGTCAATCTCGATGCCATAATGGACGTTCGACTCGGCGAACCAATCCGGGGGCAAAACCCGATTGAGATCCGCGGCGATCGTGCTCACCCAGTGGGAATGAAAGGCATCCCAGTGACGCGCATCGCTTAACGGCGAATGAAAATTGTCGAGCAGCATATGTCAAATTCAGATCACGTTTGAGTTAGAGACGCCATCAGCGGCCAGATGTGTTTCCAGAGTGTACAACGGATGATTTGCGTTGTGCGCCCACTCTGAGTCTTATCGTATACGCAGCTTTCAACGGCTACCAATTTCAATGACTTTGAGACGTCATAGGCCAGCCCGGATTCGACTTCCTCTGTCGTGAAGACGCGCCAAAGACTTGCTCCACTCATTCCACCCAATGATTTCGGTTACCTTATCAGAGTCCTATCCCGTGGAGACCACGCATCTTGTCCGTACTCTACCAACACGTGGGCGAGACAATCGAAGCTGGGGTTTTAAATCGATCCGTAGTAAGGCCTGGTCCAGTAATCGTAATTACGAAAAACGAACTGAGAAAAACCAGGATTTGGACCACTCCCGTCCCAGAGGTATCCCGGCAGAAGGTAGGTAGCATCTTCAAGTCGATCGACGAAGTCGATGTGTTTCTTGAGCAAGAAAAAGGGATCGACAAGCTGTGCGACCACTGATTTTTCAAGTTTGATCACGGCGACGTCCAACTTCGCGTCGGTGCGCACGAAGCGATCTGATACGTTGATTACTTGCGGCCATTGTGGGCTACCGATCCCGATTCGGAGTTGCTTTCCCTCATTGAGGAATCCAGTTACGACATGTTCCGCGGTGACAATAAAGTGTTCGTCGCTTTCTTTGACCAAAGTCCCTGTCGCAACAGCGCTAATCGGTGGGGAATTGACTATGTACACGGGTCCGACGAGACCAAGTGAATCGAGCCTCACTTCTAGAATCGGTACTGTAGATCGCCGCAGATAGGGCAATACGCGTTGCTCGAACTGCTGCACGAAACGAAACTCATCTGCATCCGGCATTCGTAACGGAGGGATAAACGAACTCGCTAGTGGTGACTGCGTCATGTTTGTCTCAGCTTATTTTACGCCCTCAACGTCGCCACAATTTTCTTCGCCGTGTCGGTCAGGTCGGTGGCGACAATGATGTCGCGGCCGCTTTCGACTAGCATTTGGCGGGCCAATTCAACGTTGGTTCCTTCCAGACGCACCGCCAGCGGAACGCTGAAACCGATCTTGTCGTAAGCGGACAACAACGCCTCGACAATGATGTCGCACTTCATAATGCCCCCGAAAATGTTGACCAGCACCGCTTGGACGTTTTTGTCGGCCAGAATAATGCGGAAGGCTTCAGTCACCTGGTCGACGTCCGCGCCGCCGCCCACGTCGAGAAAGTTAGCCGGCTCACCGCCGTGCAGCTTGATGAGGTCCATGGTGCTCATGGCCAGCCCCGCCCCGTTGACCAGGCAGCCGATGTTCCCATCGAGGTTGACATAGCTGAGCCCCGCTTCGCCAGCCCGAACCTCCGCTTCGTCTTCTTCGCTCACATCGCGGAGCTCTTTGAGATCTTTGTGTCGAAACAGCGCGTTGTCGTCGAACGAGACCTTGGCATCCAGCGCGACCAGTTCTCCCTCTTCGGTGACGACCAACGGATTAATCTCGGTCAAACTACAATCATGGTCGAGAAAAAAGCGGCACAGTTTCGGGAGAAACTTACCGGCACTGCGGATCGCCTGCCCCAGCAAACCGAGTCGAAAGGCCAGCTTTGTCGCCTGAAACGGATACAGGCCGTATCCGCTATCGACCGGCTCGCGGAAGATCTTTTCCGGCGATTTGTGGGCCACTTCTTCGATGGCCATGCCCCCTTCCGACGAGGCCATCAACACCGGTCCGCCCGATTCGCGATCGATCACAACCCCCAGATAAAGTTCGTTGGCAATGTTGAGCCCTTCTTCAACGAGCAGCGTGCCGACCGTTTTGCCCTCCGCTCCGGTCTGGACCGTCACCAGTGTATTGCCCAACATGCGTTCTGCGTTCTCACGGGCCTGGTTGGCCGAACGGACCAGCACAACCCCTGACTGATCGGGATGTTCCTGGAAGCGTCCCTGGCCCCGACCGCCGGCGTGAATTTGCACTTTGACAACGGCAATCTCACCGCCCAACTCGTCGAACGCCCCTGCCGCCTCGTCCGGGGTCTTGGCGACGATGCCGCGAGGCACGGCGACGCCGGCATCGGCCAGCAGCTTTTTCGCCTGATACTCGTGAATTTTCATTGATTGTTCCGATTCGCCTTTCAATCGAGTCAACAACGCGGCACATAATACCCGCAACCCGACGGGGAATCTAGGAAATCAACGAATCGCAACCGAGACGTCCGTGCCGGGCAGAATCACGAATTACAAAAAATCGTCTGTTCACGGTCTGGACCAACAGAAATGATCTCGGCCGACACTCCGACCAGCTCGCCGATCGTGTCAATGTACCGACGAGCTTCCACGGGCAGATCCTCGAGGACACGGGCCGCGGTGATGTCTGCTTGCCAGCCGGACAGGGTACGGTAAATGGGCTGCACCTTGGCCAGCATCTCAACGTGACTGGGAAAATCGGTCGTCCGTACGCCGTCGATTTCGTACGCCTCGCAGATTTTGAGATCGTCGAAATTGCTCAGGACATCCAACAGGGCAATGGCAATGCAATTGACGCCGCTCAGCCGGGCCCCATAGCGGGCCGCAACCGCGTCGAACCAGCCGCAGCGTCGCGGCCGGCCGGTCACGGTGCCGTATTCCCGGCCCCGGTCGCGAATGTATTGGCCGGTCTCATCGTTCAGCTCGGTCGGAAAGGGGCCGCCGCCGACACGGGTCGTGTAGGCTTTCACCACGCCAATCATGCGATCAATAATTCGCTCGGAAACACCGCTGCCGCTATGGACTCCGCAGCCGGAGCTGTTCGACGAGGTGACGAATGGAAACGTGCCGTGATCGAGGTCGAGCAGACTGCCCTGTGCGCCCTCGAACAGAATGCGTTTACCTTCATCGACCGCCCGGTGCAGATAGCTGGTGGTATCGATTACGTAGGGCCGCAGTTCCTGGGCATACTGCGAATACTCTTCGTAGACAGTATCGGCATCGAGCGGATCGATCTGGGGATCGAGCGCCGTTAGCACTTTGTTTTTGTAAGCGACGATTTCGGACAGCCGCCGGCGGAACGAGCCGTTATAGAACATGTCGCCCACACGGATGGCATGCGTTCTGCCCGCCTTGTCCCCATAGCAGGTGCCGATGCCCCGCATTGTTGTGCCGATGGCCTCGTCCTTACGACTGCGCTCCAGAACAGCTTCTTCAAGCATGTGCCAGGGAAAGATCACGTGTGCCCGGTCGCTGATCAGCAGACGATGATCGATCGGCCCATTGCGTTTGGCGATGTCGTCCATTTCTGCCAACAGCGCCTGGGGATTGATCACAACACCGGCAGCGATGACGGAGACGACGTCGTGGTGCAGAATTCCGGCCGGCAGCAACGAGAGCTTGAACGTTTCTCCGCCGGCAACCACCGTGTGCCCGGCGTTGTTTCCACCCTGATAGCGCACAACAATGTCGTGCTGCCCAGTCAGCAGATCAACAATTTTCCCCTTGGCTTCGTCGCCCCACTGAAGCCCGATCACAGATGTTGCTGACACCTCAGAGAATCCTATGAGAGTCCAAAAAACTGGTTGGTCTTGATCAGCTTCCCATCGAACACAGTCTGCCCGCTGGAAGCTCCGGGCCCGCCGAATCTGTGCGGCCGCGCGCGATGGTCGACCTGCCAGCAGCTACGGCGATCTGCTGGTGGTGGGCTCCGGCAGTGCGCCGCATTTTGCCAGCGCCAACAACGGATAGGCAGTCCCGCTGTAGGTGATAAAGTGGAACTTGTCGGTGTTCAGCGACCGCGTCCACCAGCGGCCCGATTCCCGCTGATTCGCCAGCAGCCACTTGATGGCCGATTGAATCCGCGGGTCATCGGCCGGCACACCCGCGTCGCGCAAGGCAATCACGGCCAGTCCGGTCAGGTGACCGTCGCTGGGTGGATTCTTAAATTCCGGTTCGGCTTTCAGTTTTTCCTCACGATTTCCCCGTCCCCACTGCTGGGGGTCGGCGAAGGAGCGAATCGACCAGCCGCCGTCTTGTTGCTGTTTCTTCCAAACAGTTTCGATCAACTGCTGCTTCCGGTCTCCGCCGACCAAGCCGGGCATGCGGGTTGACGTCCACAGCAACAGCAATCGGGCGTAGTCGTGTGGGGGTTTAGTGTTCGCCAGATAGTTCTTCAGGCGGGCGACGTTCTCCTGGATCTTTTGGTCCTTGAGATCCTCGAGCCAGCCAGGCGCTGTGGCGGCGGCCATGGCGGCCATTGTCGCCTCCTGATAGGCGGACGATTCAAACGGCGGCCAGCAATCGACCGATCCCCAGGTGCCGCTTTCCAACTGCAGACTGAACACAAATTGCAGAGCTTCGTCGGTTTCGGGCGAGAGTTGGCCAGCGACATGCGCATCCCATTCCGTAAGTCCCGCGGCAATATAGATCAACTGTGCGGCCCGTACCCCGGTCAGCAGTTTTTTGCGATCGATCGACTTCATCCGCTTGAGTTCACTGATCAGGAATTGTTGGACCTCTTCCGACGGTTTTCCAAGTTTCTCGGTCAGTGACGGTCGGATGAACACGTACGAGCCATTGGTGTGACACGCGACACATTTGCGTTGTTTTGTCCAGGCAATGGTGCCTTTCTCCAGATAATCAACGGCCCGATCGACCGAGAAACGGAGCAGGACAGGCTCATCGGCCGTCGCGGCGCGAATCACCAAATCCTCGAACTGGTACTGGGGACGAAGATCCTTTTTCTCATCCTGAGCCTGAAGCGGCCTAGTATTGACTAATCCCAGCGACAACGCCAATCCAATGATCAACAAACGTTGTACGGTCACGATCAAACCTCCATTCTCGGCGGACCTGTGAAGCCCACTAAACCGTAAGCGGTGAATCTTCAAAAGGCCTATTACAAACCAGCCACGTAGGAATTTTCCATGTTAACCGCTGCGCGGCGTGCTTGCCAGTTACGGACAACAACCCGGATGTCGGCGCATGCGCTTACAAATGGGTCGGTCGAGAATTAGAATGAAAGTGTGACGGCAACGAAACATCCGGTCGTCGCCTGGAACCAATATTCACGGAGAAGCTGCCCATGAGGCTGTTTGCTACGTTTCGCCCCATCGTTTGCTTGCTTGCCGTAAGCGGATTGGCAATGGCCTGCACGGTTCCGGTTCAGGCGGCAGGGCCCATACAGTCGCAGGCGGCGGTTCGAGTGACGTTTGACGCCGCCGGTTCTAAGCAAACCGTGCCGGTCGTCGGTAAGCAAGCAGCCAGCGGACGGCTGGTCGGAGGGGCCCAACTCGCTGCAAGCCCTTTTTGGGCGCAAACCGGTAAAAGCGCCCTGCTGCTGGACGCATCGAAGAAACAATTCGTGCAACTGACCGGCGTGCCGTATCTCGATCGGGCCGATGCCGTCTCGCTAAGCTTCTTCTTTCTGAATCTGCACAACGAAAGTGATGCCGCGCTGCACGGCATTGTTGCCAAACAATCGGCCGACACCCAGCGGACGAATTACGGCATGCGCTATCACATGCAGAATGACGCGCTGCAATTGTATGTGAACGACGGCAGCGGCTTTCGTGTGGCAACGTTCAGTGCCAACAACGTGCTCGGCTACCGCCGTATTGTGCATCTGACGGCAGTTTGGGATGTCGGCGATGCGCCAGGCGGCGATGCAGACACAGACCGCGACAACGTCCGTGTCTGCCTGTTCGTCAACGGAGAGCAGGCCCAACCGACGAAGGTTGCCGACGGTTTGGTCATCGGCAGCGACGCCTGGTTGACCAACGTCGATGTGGCCGCGCTGCTTAACGATGCACCGCTGACCATCGGCGCCAGCACACCCGATTCGGAGCACACCGCCGGACTGGTCGATGAACTGCACATGTTCACTCGCGCCCTGACGGCTTCCGAGGCCGCGGATCTGTTCCGCGAAATGGCCGGTGACAATGCCGATTCGCTGGCACAGGCGGAGTTGGAACCGAACCGTCTGCCGCCGAGCATCACTTCCATCTCGCTGCGGGGCCTGCAAATCGGCAAGACGACCCGGCTGACGATTATCGGGAAAAACCTGGCAGCGAATCCACGGGTCGAGTTGCCGGTGGAGAACCTACAACAGACGATTGTGAAGGGATCGGATGCGAGCCGGCTGGTCGTCGATCTCACACTGCCAGCCGATATGGTGCCCGGCTACTTTCCGTTGAGCGTGCAGACCGAAAATGGGTTGAGCAACACGCTGCCCCTGGCCGCCGATCGGCTGCCACAGTTCCCTTTGTCTGCAAGCTCAGCGGAGAAACCCGCCAAACTGCCGGCCGCTTTTTCGGGAACGCTCTCTGGCTTTGAGCAGGCCCGCATCTACTTTCGCGGACTTGCGGGGCAGCGAATTGTTGCCGAAGTCGAGGCCCGACGATTTGGTGCTGACCTGGATCCGGTCCTGGAAATCAAAACGGAACAAGGGACTCCCCTGGCCGTGGAATGGGGCAAGGTCTTCCTGAAAGGCGATGCCCGCGCCGAAGTGGAACTCCCCGCCGACGGTTTGTACTTTGCCGAGCTGCACGATCTTTCCTATCGTGCACCGGGTCTCAATCCCTTCCGCATCCTGATCGGCGATCTGAAGATCGTCGACACGTACTTCCCACCGGCGGCTGCACAAGGATCGAACATTACCGTCGAAGTGGTCGGCACCGGTATTCAACCGGGAACGACGTTCGCCGCTAACCTGGACGGCGTCATGTCCGGCATGTCGGAGTCGCTGAGATTGTCCCCGGAACTCGGTTTGTTGGGGCCGGGACCGCTGCTGAGATTGAGCGACGGTATCGAGGTCCTCGAAGCCGATCCGGAACTGGGAACTCCACAAACCATCGACGCCCGATTCGCTGAGAACAAGCACATTCCCATACTCATCAACGGTCGGATCTCTGCATTCGCAGAGCGAGATGTTTACCTGCTCGATGTGACGCCCGGCCAGACGATCAATTTGCGGGTCGATGCGCGATCCATCGATTCACCTCTCGATGCGGAATTGGCCGTTTTCGTCCGGGAAAAACTCCAAGTCGTCCGGGAAGACCGGTCCGGCTCGCGCGATCCGGCGTTCGACTATCAGGTCCCCGAAGACGTCAAGCAGATTCAACTGTCGATACGGGACCTGCACGACCGCGGCGGTGACCACTTTTTGTACCGGCTGCGGGTCATTCCGGCCGGGCAGCCCGATTTTAGTCTCAACTTGACGACGACAAAGCTGAGCCTGCCTGCAGACGGAACGGCCATAGCGCGACTGGAACTTCAGCGGGACGGTTATCAGGGAGCCATCAACCTCAGCGTCGCCGGTGACGAGAACGTTGCCATCTCGCCCAGCCAAATTCCCGCCGGCCGTGAAAATCGCAAGGTATTCGTCACCTTGATTCGGCGGGGTGACGACGAAGGCAGCGGATTGAGGCATCTACGAATCGTCGGCGAATTGGTCGGTCTGAAGATTCCCATTCGCCGCGTTGCTGTGATGGCATCGGGTGCCGGGCAGGTCGTCGTTCCCGGTTATCAGGATCTTGTGCCGACTGCCGTCACGCGACCGGTCGGAGTTGCGCTGAAGGTTCAGCAGACGCCCCAAACACTACTGAAAGCACTCGATACAGAGATCGGCATCGAGGTGGTTCGCGGTCCGAAAAGTGCGAATCGATCTGTTCGGCTAACGCTGCTCTCCACCGAGAAGTCCCGTCCAGTCGACCCCAAAAATGCCAAAAAAAGAAACAAGCCGCTGGTCCGTGCGTTACCCAATCAAATCATCCCCACAGGCGCGAACAACGGCACCTTGAAAATTGCCGTTCCGGTCGACGTGGCTGAACAATCGATCGATTTCGTACTCCGCGGCGACATTTTGCCGCATGCCTTCTCCCAGCGAATTATCGCGACAGTTTACTCCGAACCGTTTCGGTTGCCCGTGCAAAATGCCGTGACCGTCTCGATCAAAGGCAACGCCTTGAAACTCGTGGGAGAGACAAAGAACAAGGTCAGCGGAACCGTCAAACGGGCGTCGGCGTTCCGGGGGAAAGTCGTCATTGCCTTGAGCGGTTTTCCGAAGGAGTATTCGGCCCCCCAGATCACGGTACCGGCCGATCAGGAGAATTTCGAGCTGATTGTGACGGCCCCCAAGGAGAACGAAATGCGTCCATTAAGCCAAGTGACTTTGAGCGTCACGGATCATAACGGTAAGAGGCTGCAGACGACGCGCGAGCTGCCGGTTGAAGTCTTTCCCAAGGCGAAAGGGAGTGGGCCTTAGAGTTTCGCGAGCCTGTGCGGCCCCGCTAAGCCGCGAGCGACAGCAGGTCGGCCGCATCACTGACCGGCCGAGCGGGTTCCGTACGGGGAGGCGGAAATCGGGATGCCGAAGGGCAATGGCCGGGCGGCCACGGTGAAATCTTCCTCGTGTGCCAGTTGCTTCAGCTCTCGGAACAGCTCGAAGCTGTCTGGGTAGACCCAGAAAGTGAGCGTCGTTTGCGGGTCGATCGCCAACAAGGCCCGGTGAAACGCCGAGCCGGGACGCAATGCCTGTTCGGCACTCTCTGCGGAGAGGTCCGGCGCCGTTTCGAGCTGCCACTCGGAAATGCCGATCCGCATGATGCCCCGCCCCTGCCGTAACTCTTCCACCACCGAGAGCTGCTGCCGCTCGACAACATAGTTCATAGTGAACCCGCGCACCGGGCCGATAGACCCCTGATGCCGAGGGAATTTGATCAACCAATCCCGTTGTCGGGCGACCTGCGCGCGGAGCCGATCGATCATGTCGTCGAGCGGAATCAGGGCGACGCGATTTCGGGCGAGATGAAAATGGGCCTCCTGACCCTCAACGACACGGCTGATCGGCGTGAGCTTGTGTCGGATGATTTGGGTCGGTTGTTTCTCCCGTTCGGCTTTGGCCAGCCGCAGCCGCAGCTTGCGGACTTCCCCTCGACTCTTTTCCAGCTTGGCCTGCAACAGACCTGTTTTGTGTTTTTGCTTTTTCAGGGCAGACGTTTCGGCAGAAAAGGCAGCGGCCGCCGCGGCTAGCTGCTGCTGCGACTGACGTTCGTTGAACTGCAACTGCAGCAATTGTTGGTCGGTGTGCGCGGTTTGCTCGTCGAGGGCAGCGACTTCCTGCTGTAGACTGGTGACCAGTCCGAGTAGTTGCGGTGACGGTTCCTGAGGAGCTTCTGTTTCTGGAATGACCGGTTCGAGAGTGGGCAAAACGGGGTTCTCGGCATCTAGGGATTCGCTGGGGCCGACGACGGCCAGTTCCGGCGGCTTTTGTTGTTGAACGTCGTCGTCTTCCGAGGCCGCGGCCGCCTTCATTTCTAAAGCCGGCAAGATGGGCGCATTGCTGACGCGCATGCCGGCAACGACAATCAGAATAATCAAAATCCCCACAATATTGGCAATAATGTCCAGGAACGAATCGGACTCGAATCCGAGATCGCTCTGTCCGACACGTCGGCGCATTCGTTTACTCCGGCCGATTTGGCGTTTGCTGGTAGTCGAGTCGGTATTCCGCTTTGGAAGCAATGCCCCACTTCCTGAGTGGCCCGTGCAGCCGCTCGTAGTACTGATTGCCGCCCGGAGCAATGACAAAGCGGACCGAGGGCACCCAGTAGAAGTTCTGCGGCGGCCTGCCCCAGGTTCGAGCGTGGCTGTCAAGGGCAGCGAACACCTTCTGGACGAGCTGCTCCGGCGTCTCTCCGATCCCGACCGAGATCTCCGATTGATTTCCGACGCGGATGCGGTCCGTGGAGATCTGGATGGCCGTTTCCCGTTCGAAGCCGATGCCGGCGCGGCGGTTGGAAAGCCCCCATGCCCGCCGCCTCTCGCCGCTGCCTCCGGCCCCGCCGGACGGCGGCCGGCCCAGCTCGGGGAAGGGGTTTGTGGAGGCACCGTCAGAGCTGACGGACCCATCTCCTCTCCGCCGTGTTCCGCCGAAACCTTCGGCCCCCCGTTCACCTCGCCGGTTTGCTGCATTCGCTTTCCCGCCAGCAGATTGAGTCCCCTGTCCTGCCTTCCGAACGCTGCTGGCGGTCTCTGTTTCCGAGGCTCCGCCCGGCGTCAGACCAACCCCTCCACGATTCCGTTGCGAGTTCGAATTGCTCGTTCCACGTGGGGACACGGTCCCCCTGCCGGTTTCTCCGCGTCCGCCGCCAACGTTTCCGAAACGGTCATCGATGTCGCGTCCCGGTCTTCGGGCAAGGCCGGATTGACTTCTGCCTGCGTTGGCAGAGCTGTTTACGGAATTGTCTACGGGCCGTCGTCGTCTGCCGAACCGGTTGCCGTTCGGTTGTCCGAAAATCGCTTGGCCGGTTCGGCCAAATCGAGACCGATCGGGCCGAACGACCTCGAAGCCGTCTGGTCCGCCGCGAAATCGCAACCGTTGTCCACGGCCCCTTGAACCGCTGGAGAGGGCTTCGACAATCCGCTGCCGCTCGGCGATCAACTCGTCGATGGCCCGGCGACACGCGGCTGTTGCTTGCGGGTCGGGTTCGGACACGGCGAGTTCGAAATTCTCGTCGAGCAATTCATACCCGGTTTGCTGATTCAGTTGTCTGAGCATTTTTCTCGCCGCATAGTAGGCCACGCTGCCGCTGGGGCGGACAATCAACAGGATGTAGGGCGCCGGATCAGCACCACCGTTCCCTTCGCGGAGGTCCCGGGCCGTCCAATGCCGGATCAGCGCCCGTGTGCCGGCCAGCAGCGGGTTGTAGGGGATGGTGAAACCGTCGACGTCAGCGGCCGTCAACACTATGTCCTCCTGCATAAACCGCAGCCCCTTGTCGGTACATTCAATCAGAATTGGCCGACGAGTGGTCCCCGATTGGCCGTCGAACGGTACGATCGCGTATTGGCTGCTTTGCTGAACATTCTGCTGCCGCAACCGCTCGAGTCGTCGTTCGGCTTCTGCCAATTGGTCCGAGAATTCCGAGCGCTGTGTAGCCACAATTTTCTCGGTCAACTCGTAGCCCGCCCGCTGCTCTCTGGTTTCGAGCGATTGCTCCTGCAGTTGGGAAAGCTTGGACTGGGAATGGGCCAGCCGCGACTGTGTCGTCTGGATGATGTTCCGACGGCCATTCCATTGGCGACGTTGATCGTCACGTTGCCGCGACAGCTTTGCAATCAGCGCCCGGAGTTCATCGTTCGGATCGGCTGGTTCCGGTTCGGGATACTCGTCGGCAACGATGACGGCCGGAAGATCCGGTACCGGTGCCTCGACCGCGGCGAACTCGAAAGTTTTGGTCCGCGTGATCTCATCGGGATTAGTGTCTTCGATCCTAATCAGCAGTGGTTCCGGCTTCGACTCGGTCACCGCCGCCTGCGCTTGCAGTAGGGCTTGTTGCCGGATGCGACGCGTCGTCACCAGCAGTAAGAAAATCAGCGCCCCCATTGCGCAGATCAGCACCGCTAGAAACGGAAACAATGAGACCGAATTGGTTGCTCGGCTGCGGGCACGAGTCATGATCGGCTTTTCTTCAACAGGCCGAAGCGCCGTCCAGGGCAGATTCATTCTTGCCCATCGCCTGAACTCCGGGCTTTGTTTCTTGGCGAATCATCTGCGATGACGGCTTCGCTGACACCTCAGGATCCGGACTATGCGGCCTTCGGTTTCGTACGAGCGGTCAGCAAATGCACCGCGGCGCTGAGACTGTGTAAGGTTTCCTCAAAGGTTTCGGCGGCCCGCACCGCCTGCAGGTTGTCCGTGAGCCGTTTCTCCAATCGCGCCAAGTTCTGCTCCTCTTCGACGACCTTCAGCAGAATTTCACCTTGTCTGCGCAGCTCGTCGAGTTGAGCGGCGGAAACATCGGTGCTTTGTTTCAGTTGCGCTTGCCATCCGGAGACGTTCTGAGAGGACGATTTCATTAACTCGTCGATTCGGGCCGTCTGATCCTCACGCAGTGCCGAAAAATCGGCCCGAACTTGTTGCCACAACTCGGCCAGTTGTCGTTGAAAAGTCTCCTGCATTTCCCGCTGCTCCAGCAGGGCCGCGCTGTGACTTTCTTTCAGTTGCTGCGAGACGCTCTGGAAAGTGGTCAGGAACTCGACACGGACTTCGCCCAACTGTGTCTGGTGGCCGTCGAGCGTCGATTGCAGTCCCTGCTGGATCGACTCCTCGAAACTGGCTTGCTGCTCTTCGAGCGTTTCAGTCCAGCGGCTTCTCAGTGATTCCAGTCCTTCTTGCCACAACTGGGCCTGCCATTGGACCAGCGACTGGGTCTTTTCGATCAGATGCTGTGACGCTCGAAGTTCGGCCTCGGCCAGCGGCTGTTTCGGTTCTGACGAAGTGGGAAACAGCAGAGCCAGTTGTTTGGTTCCCAGATCCTCCACGTCCGCCAAAATTCGCTGTTCGGACCGCTCCACCAGAAACGAACTGAAGACGAGTACGATCGACAAGGCCAGCGCCAATGCGGTCGTGTCGAAGGCGACGGCCAGCCCGCTGGTGACCTCACCAAGCGACGTATCGAGCTGGTCGGGCGTCACATTAGCAATAGCTATGGTGATTCCGATCACCGTCCCCAGAAAACCAATAATCGGGACGGCCCAAGTAATGGTACGCACCAGTGCATAGCTGGCCTGCAGGCGCTCCGCCGAGAGTTCGGCAAGGTATTTCAAATGTTCTTCCAGCCCGTTAGCGGACTGCCGTCTGCGAACATACGCACAAACGTCCCGAATGCGGCAGATGAAGCTCGTGCCGACCAAACCGCTTGAGATCCATGACAGCTTCTGCTCGAGCAGCGATGCCCGCGTGAGCAAATCGGGTGTTTCGGTCAGGTCTGGGTCGTTGAGAAGTTCCACGTCGAGTGCGGATTTTTCGCTGAAAACTCGAATCGCCTTGAGACCGAGGATTGCAATACCGACGAAAAACAACGCCGCAGTCGTGTATTCGAGCGGATGACCACAGAAGTACCGCTCGGCCAATTCGCGCTGTGCCGGCAAATACGGAATGAGCTGGTAAAAGCCAACCGTCATCAAACCTCCCCACAGCAGCGGGGAGAGAAAAACGGACGACAGCCAACTCGGCTTTTCCGGCGGTTTTCGCGGGTTGGCTCGGTTTTCTTGTTCGAGTGCCATTTCATTCGGCGACATCAGCGCTCCTCCGGGTTGTTCTCAGCGTCTCGGTTGAATTCGACGATGTCTGAACTCATTGATATTTCTCGAGATATCGCGGTGATTGTGCTTCCGGTTCCGTTTGCTCCTCGGAGCCTCGGCGCACGACAACCCCTATAACTGTTCATATCGTCCTATTTTGCCAATCGGTTGACTGGATTCGGCTGATTTCACCGGCGATTACGAAAATGTAATCGGGATAGGGGGAAGATTTGCAGCTTCCCCCCTCCCGCACCACCGGGCATACGGATCCGTAACACGGCGGTTCGGCTGGGTTACGTGTCTTGGTTCGTGAGTGAAGGAATCCCAGAACCGGCCGGGGAGTGAATAGCTCAGAGCGGGGCTAGCCGTCCTGCTGGTATTCCTGAGCCTTGGCCACCGCCTGATTGGCACTTCGCCCGGGACGGAAGCCGTAACTGTGCTCAGAAAACGTCGGATCGAAGGGAGGCTACAAGACTTGCAAGACCGCTTGCTGGAGCAGCCGATCCAAGGCGGACGGAATGCCAAGCTTTCGCACTCCGCCACCCGGTTTCGGAATCTCCACCCGTTTGACCGGGTG
>CAUZTK010000041.1:0-17224 GCA_963582395.1 Planctomycetota bacterium
GTCTACGGCGAGACCGAAGCATCCCTATTCGGCGGCGCAATTCCGATTGCCGGCAACGCGGGTGACCAACAGGCAGCCATGTTCGGACAGGGCTGCTTCGAGGTCGGCTCTGCGAAAAACACCTACGGCACTGGCTGCTTCCTGCTGTTGAACACCGGTTCTTCGCCGGTTGAATCGAACAACGGCTTGCTGACAACTATCGGCTGGAACATCGACGGCGAGGTGACCTACTGTCTGGAGGGCTCCGTGTTTGTGGCGGGTGCCGTCGTGCAGTGGTTGCGGGATGGGCTGCAGATCATCGATTCGGCTGCGGCGATCGAGCGGCTGGCGGCGGAGGTGACCGATTCGGGCGGCGTGGTTTTCGTGCCGGCCTTCGTCGGGTTGGGGGCCCCGTATTGGAATTCTGCGGCGCGAGGGACGATGCTGGGAATCACCCGCGGTACGACCCGCGCCCACATTGCGCGGGCGGCGCTCGATTCGATGGCCTATCAGACCCGCGACGTGCTGGAGGCCATGCAGCAAGACGCCGGCATCGAATTACAGACGCTGAAAGTAGACGGCGGCGCCTCGGCCAACAACCTGTTGATGCAGTTTCAAGCGGACCTGTTGGGTGTCAAAATTCAGCGACCGCTCGTGCAGGAAACGACGGCTCTGGGCGCCGCGTACCTCGCGGGGCTGGCCGTCGGCTTTTGGAACGACCGGGACGATATTGCCCAGAACTGGGTGCTCGACCGGGAGTTTCAGCCATCCATGAATACGGAGCAAAGTAAGCAGCGATACAGCCGCTGGAAGCAAGCGGTGCAGCGGTCGCTCGATTGGGATGCGGAGTAAACAGCAGCCGCGTGACCCTGACGATCGCAGCCTGCCTTCAACATCGAAAACCGAGCCTAAAAGGGTAATCATGAAGATCTATCACAATCCGCGCTGCCGAAAGAGCCGGGAAACGCTGGCCCTCATTGAACAAGCGGGCGTGAAGCCGGAGATCATCGAATATCTAAAAACGCCGCCCATTGAAGCAGAGCTGGACCGCATCCTCACGATGCTCGGCATTCAGCCTCAGGAGCTGATGCGCAAGGGTGAAGCCGAGTACAAACAGCTCGACCTCGCCAAGCGAAAACTGACCCGCCAACAGGCGGTCAAAATGATGGTCGAGAATCCGAAGCTGATCGAACGGCCGATTGTCGTCGCAGGCAAACGAGCCGTCGTCGGACGCCCGCCGGAAAATGTGAACGAATTGCTCTGACCGTTTGATGCAGCGTCGGGCCAACGCGGTGTCACTCCTTCGGCAGCCGCGACAGCGCTTCGTCCGATCCGACGAGAACCAGCACGTCGTGGGCCTGAATGAGGTCGTCGGCTTTGGGGACGCTGATGATCTGTTCCTCTTCAACCGTCTCTCCGTCCCGCTGCAGCGAGGTCACTCGCTTGATGGCCACCAGATTCACGCCGTACCGGGTGCGTAAACCGAGCCCCTGCAGCGTCTTTTCCTGGAACGCTTTCGGCGCGTGCAGTTCAATCAAAGTGTAGCCGTCGGCCAGCGTGATGAAGTCCTCCACGTGGGGATTGGCCAGGTTGCGGGCCAGATGTTGACCCGCCTGCATTTCGGGCTGGATGACTTCGTCCGCCCCAATTTGCCGGAAAATCTCCGCGTGGAACTGTGTCTGGGCGCGGCAGACGATTTTTGGCACACCGAGATTCTTGATAATGACGGTCGTCAGCAGGGCGGCCTCGAAGTTTTCGCCAATGGCCACCACGCAGACGTCGACCTTGTCGATCTCCTGGCTGTTTAAGGCGGCGGCATCGGTCGAATCGATCCGGACGGCGAGATCGACGTCGTCTTTGATTTCGTTGATCAGGGCCGTCGATCGGTCGATTGCGAACACCTGCGCCCCGTTGGCCTGCAAGTTGCGGGCCAGCGACATGCCGAATCGTCCCAAACCAATGACTGCAATTTTGACCACGGATTGTTTCCTGCAGCAAATAGAAAGTTGTTGAAGTTTGGTCGATCGGCGTCCGCCCCAAAAACGTGCCGCCGGGGCGATGTCCGCAGCGACCCGAGTTCACCTGGTAGGCAATCTATCCTAACGTCACACGTTCGAATGGATAATCGTACCGTGTATCGGTCGTATGGCCGCTCAGACCGATCAGCAGCGTCAGCGGTCCGACGCGGCCGATGAACATGGCGACGGCAATCACTAGTTGCGAGGGAGCCGACAACTTGGGCGTAATGCCGGTTGAAACCCCGACGGTCGCAAAGGCGCTCGTCGCCTCGAACAGATAATCGATCAGCTTCTCCGGCCGGTTCTCGAACAGAACCAGCAGAATCGTGGTGGACATAATCATCAACACGCCCAGTGTGAGGATCGCCAAAGCGCGGTTGACCAACATGTCGGGAATCGTGCGGCCCATCACTTCGACCCGCTGCCGTCCCCGCAGCACCGAAATGAGCGACAACACAGTGAGCGCGAAGCAGATGGTTTTCACGCCGCCGCCCGTCGAACCGGGCGAGGCTCCGACGATCATCAGCGGAATTGCAAACAGCTTGGTGGCCGCCTGCAGTTCACCGTGGTCGACCGTGTTGAAGCCAGCCGTGCGAAACGTGACCGATTGAAACCATGCATCTGCGATTCTTTGAACGGCCCCCTGGCCGTTCGGCGGTCCGGTCGATTCCAGAATGTAAAAGCCAATGCCGCCCAGCAGCAGCAGCCCAAAGCTGCTGACAATCACCAGTTTCGATGAAAGCGACAGCCGCACGCGTTTCTGTGGGAGGCTGAACAGCGGCTGAAACCGAATTTCGTACAGCCGCGACTTGGCCACCAGCGACACGTTGTACAAGACCGCAAAACCAAGACCGCCCGTCACAATCAGTCCTGCCAAAACGCCCCAAACCTGCCAGCGAACGCCCAGACCCTCGAAACTGTTTTCCGTCAGCGAAAAACCGGCGTTGCAGAAAGCGCTGACCGAATGAAACAGGCTGTAGAACATCCGCTCTGAGCCGGGCAGATCGGACCACAGCCCAGACAGCAGCAGCGCACCGACCGATTCGGCAATTAGCGTGAAACCGAGAATCGAAAGCAACAGCCGCCGCGCGTCGCCCAGACCTTCAGAATCGAGCAAATCGCGCAGGGTCACACTTTCGCGAAGTTGCATATCCCGTCCGGCCACGACGGCGAAAAATGCGCCGCAGGTCATAATGCCCAGTCCGCCGATCTGAAACAGGCCCAGAATGACCATTTGCCCCATTCGACTCCAGTACGGGTTCGACCCGCCGGTGGGGACCACCGTCAGCCCGGTCACGCAACTGGCACTGGTCGCGGTGAAAAAGGCGACGCGAATGCGGACGGCCAGAGGTTCGTTGTCGGGCGCGGCGGGGCCGCGCGCTCGGGGCAGCAACAACAACGCCGTACCCACGGCCGTCAGAAAGACGAACGAAAGCACCAGCACCAAAGTCGGGTTGATGCCGCCGCCGGCCGCCCTGCGAGTCATACGGACGAGGCCGGCCAGTCCTTGCAACAGAATGAACAGTTCCGAGCAGGCGATGAAGGCGATGCCGCGTGTGGTCGGCTGTCCGTTCCACTCAGGCAGCAGCGGACCGAAGATCAAGATGCCAACAAATCCCGACAGCCACAGCAATCCGAACAACACGCTGCTGACATTGCGCTGCAGAAATCGCGTCCGAGCCAGACTCCAGCGGTACTGGACGGCGGTACTCGCCGTGAGGCAGGCCATCGCCAGAATGACGACGAGTCCCAGTTCGACGTGCTGCTCTTCAGTCGTCGGCCCCAGACCGTGTCGCACGACCGCTGCCGCAACACCGGCCAGTTGGCACAGGATCTCGAAGTGCCACAGCCGCCGTACCTGGCGGGGTCGCAGTGTGTCGGTTGCCGTGAACGCTAAGGACGGTTCGCGCCGCAGAACCATCGATGATTCCTGCTTTGAAACCAAATCAGTGAAGGGAAACAGTTTTACTAAGGTCGAACTGTAGTTCTTTTGGGAGGGCAAAGCTCCTGCTGAGCCACCACAGGCGGTTTATTTTGCAAACCACTCTGTATGGTTTTGCGAAACTTCGACGACAAAGAAAGTTGAAGCTGCCGCTGAGCCGGAAATTTCCTGAGGGAGATCTCAGATCAATTGCGGCCCGGCAAGGGCGAGCCGATCGATTCGCTCGATTTTAAGACCGCGACCAGCCGCGTTTGGATGTCGCGAGTTGCATCGTCCAGCGCCTGCTGCGGAGTTTTCGTCAGCGAGAGTGCTTCCTCGGCGGCTCGGTTGATGCGTTCGTAAAAGTAGGCCTGCACCGGAATCGGCGGTGTCGGTACCTGATGCGGACTGCTTGCCAGTTCAACGAACAACCGAAAATTCGGATGCTGCTGCAGATAGTCTTCGAAGACGGGCTGCTCGACGACTTGGGGGCTCGCCGGAATCCAACCGCCCGATGTTGCCGTGATCGCCGCTTCGGCTTCATGACCGCCGAAGCCGGACCAAAACTTCATGAATTCCCAGGCCCCTTGCGGGTTCTTGCAGCCGCGGGGGACGACGAAAAAGTTGCCGTTCAACCAGCCGGCATTTGTGCGGCCTCCGGGCGGAGCCGGCAAAGCAACGACGCCGTATCGAATCGGCTCGCGGCCTTGCTCGAGCGCCTGCTGACGTGCCATATCGAGTTCGGGGATTCTCCACTGGCCGTCCATCATCAGGCCGTAGCGTCCGTCGAGCAGCATCGAGCCGGCGCCCGCTTCCCGGTTGGTGCTGCGAAAGGCGCGGATCTTCTGGCGTCCATGAAACCGGGTGTACGAGACCATCCACTCAAGCGCTTCGACGATCTTGGGGTCGTTGGCGGTCACTCGGCCGGTTGGCTCGTCGTAGAAATCACCGCCGAAGACAATGCCCCAGGCCCACAATCGGCGATCATCGGGAAGATAGAAGATGCTCGAATCGTCGCCGCTGTCACGTTTGGCGATTTCGCCGAGCTGCGCAAGGGTGACTGGCGGTGGCCGATCGGCAAGGGTATCGGTTCGATAGATGAGTGTGCGAACATCAATCGCGTTGCACAGTGCATACAGTTGGCCGTTGTAGGTGCCTATGCTTCGCGCCGCCGGGTTGAGCCAGTCAACAAGCCTTTTGTATTCCTGCTGGCCCATGGTCAATTCGCGAATCGGTATGAGCACGTCGCGGTCGGCCCATTGGGCGATGATCTGATCGTCTTGATTTAGCACATCCGGAAAATCGCCGCCGGCCAGCGCCATGAAGAATTTCATGTCGAGGTTCTGTCCCGGCACCGGGACCTCGTCGACCCAGTATCGGTCCTGCGACTGGTTGAACCGCCGGACGATCGACTGGACCGCTTTTCGCTCGCCGCCTCCCCAGAAATGCCAGAAGACGACCCGTTCGCGTTGCGGCGGTACCGTTCCGCCGCCGGAAAGCAAGACCGAGAAAGCCACCCCAATGACCGTTGTGGCACCGAAAAGTGTCAACAGAGCCTGTTTCATGATTCCATGCTCTCACCGCCCCGATCACGCCGGTTTTACCTTCTCGTGTGAAACCTGACTGTTTCTCGGAAATGTCAAGAAGCTATGCCCTCTACCCCATGATTCTCTTCAAAAAAACCCGGTCTCCGCAACGGAGCCGGGTTTCGCGAAGTTTATCCTCACGGGACGAATAGCCGACGGGCAACGTCTGCCCGCTATTGTAAGCTGTGCTGTTTGTGGAAGGCGACCCTGTCGTTCACTGAAGCCGATCACCCGTTTCACAGTGCCTCAAAAAATCGTAGAGAACAGTTGGCACCAACGACGCCGCCATGAACGAAGCGGGCAGCGTCCGAACTACGATTGATTGTAATACCAGAGCGAGCGTTGGTGAACAGCGAAAACGTAGTAGCCAACGGGGGAAGCTCGCATGCGCAATCCTTTTCGAACTCAGGTCCGCCCGGGTTTCGCGCTCCGTGGAATGGTGGCCGGGAGCCGTTAGTGGTATTCTCCCTTGTTCCACAATTCCCTTGATCGTGAATCGTGACCGTAACGACCCGCGCGGACAGGTGACCCCCTCATGGTGTTTGTCTACTTGTTCACAAGTCGGATGCGTCACCGAATCTCAATTGGATCACGTCGTTCAGAAAGGCAACCATGCGTACGCGCGGTGGCAAAATCGGAAAGGCTCTGTTTGGAGTCTATCTTCTGTTGTATGGCGGCTTTGTTTTTCTTAACGCTTTCGCTGCCGAGACCATGGAAACCACTCCCTTGCCGGGGGTGAATCTCGCGATCCTGTACGGGTTTGGCTTGATCCTGATGGCGTTCGTGTTGGCCTTGGTCTACGGCTTGCTTTGCCGTCATACGGAAGAACCGGCAGCCAAGGAGGAGTCCACGGATGATCTATGAGCCGTCATTCGTCTCGGTGGCCATTTTCTCCGCCTTCGTCGCCGTCACGCTCGCCATCAGCTTTTATCTGGGAAGCCGAGCCAAATCGTCGCAGGGATACTTTGCGGCCCATGGACAGATCCCCTGGTTTGTCAACGGGGTCGCTTTTGCAGGTGACTATCTCTCCGCGGCTTCATTTCTCGGAATTTGCGGGATGATTGCCTCCTACGGTTACGATGGATTTCTGTACTCAATCGGTTTTCTCGCCGGTTGGATGGTGGCTTTATTCATCATTGCCGAACCGATGAAACGACTGGGCAAATTCACTTTCGCCGACGCATTGGACGCACGCTTTCAATCGCGGGGCATCAAGCTGGTTGCCGGCATCAGCACATTGGCGGTGAGCGTGTTTTATCTCATTCCGCAGATGGTGGGTGCCGGTGTTTTGGTGACGCCGCTGTTGGGCTTTCCCCACTGGGTCGGTGTGGTCCTTGTTGGTGTGACGGTGATCATCATCGTTGTCACCGCGGGAATGGTTTCCACCACTTGGGTGCAGTTCCTCAAAGGTTCGTTGCTGGTCGTGTTCAGTCTGGTTCTGACGGTAATGATTTTGTCGAGAGGTTTCGAAGTCCGCGATGGTGGCATCGACGGACACGTATTCCAAAAACTGTTGATTCCCGACAAAGCAGCGCTTGAAGGAGGAGAGCAATCGGTTGAAGGTTTAAGCGGTCGCAGCATCATGCCGCCAACAGGAGCATGGAAGGAGACGCAGTTCGTCCGGATCAAAGATACCGATACTGGTGTCGTGACCATCTGGACGCAGCGGGAACGTCATTTGGGAATGATTGAACTGGACGAAGCGCAATCGATTCGCACGCTCAAAGATGGTTCGATCCTGGTCAATGGGGAGCCTAAAGGGACGAAAAAAGGTGAACCGAAACTTCATCCCGTGGGATACATCAGCCGCCTTCCGGGTGGCAAGCAGAAAACAGGCCCTGTCGGCTTACTCTCGTTCTTCAGCATTTTACAGAGTA
Source organism: Planctomycetota bacterium (assembly GCA_963582395.1). Lineage (GTDB taxonomy): Bacteria > Planctomycetota > Planctomycetia > Planctomycetales > Planctomycetaceae > CAUZTK01. The sequence continues at coordinate 7,382 of CAUZTK010000041.1, forward strand.
GCGAAGTAATTCTTTGGGACAACAAAACGATCACCGAAGATGACGGCACCAAGACAACTGTCTATTTTCAAAAACCGACGCCCGGCAGTCGTATCCTTCGTCCCGGTGAACATCCTCGTTTTCGCGGGATACGCAGTGATCGCTTCAAGGATAAATTGAACTTCTTGTCGCTGATGTTGGCATTGTTCTGCGGAACAGCGTCACTACCGCACATTCTCATTCGCTACTACACCGTCAAAGACGAAGCCAGCGCTCGCAAGAGCACAATTGTAGGAATCGGCTGCATCGGGTTCTTTTACATCCTGACGTTGTATATGGGTTTGGGCGCGATGACGAGCGGATCGTTGGACGTCACCGACAACAACATGGCAGCGCCGCTGCTGGCGCGGAGCATGAACGAATTGTTGTTTGCAGCCATTTCCGCCATCGCCTTCACGACGATCCTGGGAACCGTAAGTGGCTTAATCCTGGCCTCGGCCGGTGCAGTGACACATGATCTGATGACAAACGTCATGGGCATGTCGTTGAACGATCACGAGCAAGTGCGTGTCGCAAAGATCACATCCGTGGTCGTCGGCTCCATCGCGATCGTGCTGGGCATACTCTTCGAAGAGATGAACGTCGGTTATCTGGTCGGCTGGGCATTCAGCGTAGCGGCCTCCGCGAATTTGCCGGCTCTGGTCATGATTTTGTTTTGGAAGGGTGTGACGCGGCAAGGGGTAATCGCGGCCATTACGGTAGGCATGACCAGTTCCTTGGCATGGATTCTGTTAAGCGGTGATACCTTCACCAAGGTTTACGGCCTGCCCGCGGAGATGGGTCTTGTCCCGTTCAGTCAACCCGGCATTGTGACGATACCGCTCGGCTTCCTGACGCTGATTATCGTATCCTTGTTGACGCGGGACTGAGTTGTCCTTCAGTACCTCAACGATTCGTGACTTTCTCGCAAGCATCGGATTGGCAAAGCCAGGCACGAAGAATGACATCCGGAGTTGTATTGAGGATGCGATCTCCGGCGGCACCCTTTCATTCTCCCCAATTGTACGGTTTCTGGTGATGTGATCCTCTGGGGAAATCAGATGGTATTTGGTCGGCTACGCTACAAGCAGTGTTGGCGTGTCTTGGTGCGCAGTCATGAAGCGTTTGCATCCTTCATCCACCCGCGCAACATATCGCGCAGCAGAGCCAGTTCGCGGAAGAGGTCACCGCGACTGGAGTTCACGTGCTTCAGGCACCAGGGGCCGGAGAAACCGGTTTTCCAGCCGATGTCGAAACAGCGCTTGAGGTCATACTGTTCGTGCTCTCCCTTCGGTCCCAACTTGTGGGCGTTGAAATCGCATGAGACCGCCAACGGAAAGGCCGCCGCGAGGCCTTTGTACCGAATGGAATTGTCTTTCCAGTTGCCCGTATCAGGCGAGATGGCGAGGTTACGGTCGACGGCCTTGACCAGTTTCGGTACCGATTCGGGGTCAGATTCCATCCAGCCGAAGTTCTCGATGAGCATCCGGATGTTCCGCTTGGCGGCATAGTCGGCCAGTTCGCGGTAGCTGGCGACGTGAATCGCCATGTTGGGTTTTTCTTTGAGTGGATGCGGGCGGGCCCATTTCAGACCGAGTCTCGCGGCCGCGTCGATCGATTTTTGTAGATGGTCAATACTTTGTTGCGAACGTCTTTGTCACGGCTGTTCATGTCGAGACCGCGTTGGTCCAGCTTTAGATTCGTGAGGATGAAGCCTGCCTTGTCAGCGGCGGCGCGAACCTTGTCGAGATAGGCCGGTTCTTCAGAGGCGAGCGTCGACGTGTTCAGATCGATCACCCGCATGTCGAGTTCATCTCGGAGAATGCGGGGCAATTCGAGCAGCGTGATTTTGGCGTTCGTGGGGTGGGGCAGGATGTGTCCCGACAGCGACGACGTGGTAATACCGACTTCACCGGCAAGCGGATTTTTCTCGGCCGGCTTCGGCTTCTCTCCTGCCAGATTGCGTGGCAGGGTGATCGTGGTGGCGGCCGTGATTTGCAGGAACGCGCGGCGGCTGAAGTTCGTGACTGACTTTCAAACATTGGCCGACTCGAAGCAGGGCTTCGCGGGAGTCGTTCCCAAGCCGGAGCGGTTGGCACGGCCGTCACCGCCCGTACCGAAGGTTTTCGGTTTGAACAACCGTTGATCCTAACAAATCGCCGCATGTGGCCCAAACGTAGAAGACGATGCGCTGCACTCTACGGGTGCAGGACACGACTTGCGCATCAGCAGAGTTGTTTGAAAATGTCAATAGGAGAGATTCGGAAATTGTTGAAGTCTTGGCGAAGCGTAGCAGAATGGAGAGTTACGAATGGTGTCATTGGACGTTCAAGAAGAAACGCGTCGGTTGCAGGGGTCGTTTGTGTCGGATCAGGGAGGGGCGGATGTCGCCGGACTACGACTGTCCGACGTGCGGCCTGGAGTGCGAGGCGGTGCGAAGGAAACGCACGATCAAAACGGTCGACGGCTCTACCGATATCGAAGAGTTGAAGTCCTACTGCCCGAAATGTCGGCGGTATTTTTCCCCCTCAAGCTGATGTGTTGAAGATCGGCCGACAGACCATCAGCCCGGGTGTGCAGAGGAAGGCCGTGCAGGTAGCCGCTGAAACACGTTCTCAGAAGACGATCGCCTCGAACAAAACCTGACCGAATGACATTTCCATGTCCTGCACCCCTCCCTGGCAAATTGGGAACTGTTGAACTTGGGTTAATAGGTCAGGCTCTTCTGGACGTATGTCCGATTATTGAACAAGTCTTCGCAGCCGGTGATTGGGAATTCAAAGGCCGCTGAGAGCGAGAGGTGACGGTTGACCTTCTTCGTGGCGCCGACGGCCGTCGAAAGGAAATGGTTCCCAGCGACGTCCGTCGCACCGAGGTTGATCCAGTCACCACCTTCCTGGCTGACGGGCAACGCACGACCGCTCTCGACGTAATGAATGCCGTTCAGTTCCCACAGAGCGTACCAGCCGCAGGCGACTTCCCGATCGAGGTGCAGGCTGTAATAGATCGATTCGCTCTCGTCGCTGATGTTGTTCGGCAGATGCCAGCCGAACGCGCCCACGAAGTGGTTGCAACCGAATTCTTTTCCGGTCGTCAGGAATATGTGCCAGACGCCGTCCCCGTTTCCCTGAAAGACCCCACTGGTCCCCTGCGACCACTCGTAAATGATTCCACCGCTGAGAAAAAACTGCTGGCAAGTGTCGCGGACGAAGACGTACTTCAGGCCGGCGGCGATGTCACTGAAGCCCTGATCGTTGGGGATGCCGTCGGCTTGCAGGGTGTTGTAGCCGTCCTTGGTGGCGACAATCGACAGCCGTTCGTTCACCGCCAGCGACGCCTGCAGCGCGAACACCTGCAGATCGCCTTCGCCGAGGATCGAACCGCTGGGAATCATTTGATTCAGAAAGACGAACCGCGCCCACGTCTGCGACCGAGGATCGAAAAATCAGATGGGATTCGAGACCGGCTCAATAAAACCGTCGAAGGCATAGTCGCTCATCCAGGGTTTGCGGCTGCACGAATCACACCAGCCGTCGCAACCGTCACCGCAAGCCGCTCCGGAGAAGGTCGATTCGATCGGCCGCAATATCGCGTCGGGTTGTTCGCCGGCCTGTCTTGTCGACACAACTGGCCTCAAAGGCCAACCTGCATCAAGGTCCACTTCATCACCGGTAAACAGCGTCTGTGCCAAAGCCCTTATAATCAATAATCAACACAGCAGCAATTGAGCAACAACTCTTCATGAGAATCCCCCCCCGCCCCAAGGAAATCGGCCGCTGTTTCCCACCAACGGCAAAATCTCCTGATTTGTATGTGTACCGACACGCGTCTAGACTGACAGTCGTGGAACATGTCGGTGTTACCGGAGATCGCCAACAGATTCTAATGGAATGAGGAAAAATCAGAGTCCTGTCGATTTCGAGGGGAATGCCCGATCCATCGACCGTACGGCGAGTTCCGATTACGCAGACCGGGAAAGATTTGCGGGACTTTAACGGAAGGGGTCCTCGCACCAGATGACCCCAAGATTGTCGCGTTCTTCGCAGATGACAACGTCCAGATTCGCCAGACAGATCTTCAAGGATGATCTATCATACCCGGGATCTGAATCCGGAATTTGGAACGGCTGAAATTAATCTTGGAGGGTCACTGGCTGCACCAGATGATTCTCGAACTCGATTCCGTACTTTTTCATCTTTTTATACAGCGTGGTGCGATTGATACCGAGCATTTTCGACGTGTTTTGGCGGTTCCATCCGTTTGTTTCGAGAGCTTCAAGAATGATCTGCCGTTCGGGGTGGGCCATCGCCGTCTTCAGCGTCGATCGGTCTGCCAGCCGGCCATCGAAGGATGATGTCATAACTTGTTCGCGGCGAATTGTCTCGGGCAAATCGCCGGCAGTGATGACCTCGCTCTTGCTGAGCACGACCGCCCGTTCGACCACATTGACCAGTTCACGGACGTTTCCCGGCCAGTGATACCGCTGCAGCCATCCCAGCGCTGTCTCATCGAAACATCTCACCTGCTTGCCGTTCAGCTCGTTGAAGTACGTCAGAAAATGCTCCACCAGCAGCGGGATGTCGCCGATTCGCTCGCGCAACGACGGCTGGGTAATCGCAATGACGTTGATGCGGTAGTACAGATCTTCGCGAAATTCTCCTTGGCGGACCAGCTCTTCCAGATCGGCGTTGGTCGCTAGAAGCAGTCGTACGTCGACGCTGTGTGTCTTAGTCCCGCCGACCGGCTCAAATTCTCGGTCTTGCAACACCCGCAACAGTTTCACCTGCAAGCCTTGCGAGGCGGTGGCGATTTCGTCGAGAAAAATGGTGCCCCCGTCCGCCTGCAGGAACTTACCGATCTTGTCCTGTATCGCGCCGGTGAACGCCCCGGTCACGTGACCGAACAGTTCACTTTCCAGAAGGTTTTCCGGCAGCGCGCCGCAGGAGACTTCGACGAACGGTTTGTCCCGCCGACCGCTTAACTGATGAATGGCGCGCGCGGTCATTGTTTTGCCAGTTCCGCTTTCGCCCAGAATGAGCATAGTGGTCCGCGTGTCGGCGACGCTTTCGATCAAATCGAACATCTTGAGCATTTTGTAGTCTTGCCCAATGATGTTCGAGAGCCCGAACCCTTGATCGAGTTGCGCTTTGAGGTTCTTGTTCTTTTCGACGATTTGCCGCTGCCCCAAGGCGCGCTGGATCGAAAATTTCAGCTCTTCATCGATGACCGGCTTGGTCAGATACTCGAACGCGCCGATGCGAATGGCCTCGACGGCGCTTTCGATGGTTCCGTAACCGGTCAGCAGGATGACCGCCGTATCCGGCGCGTTCTGGACCGCCCATTCCAATAGGTGAAATCCGTCACGGTCTGGCAAATTCACATCGCAAATGACGACTTCGAACGGAAACTCCTTCATTCGATCGATCGCTTGCTGGCACTCGGAGGCGGTTTCGGCGCGATGACCCAGATCACGCAGATACTCGGCCATCGCTTCGAGGATGTGTTCATCGTCGTCGACCACCAACAGCGAACCGTGATTAATCTTCATCGAGTTTCTTTCGCTCCGCAGCGCTCCGGAAACGGCCGACGTGCAACCTCGGCTCCAGCGGGTCGTCCGACCCTCTTCACCGCGTGTGCAACTTTCTTGCCGACATCGTGCCTCGACCCACTCTCCGGCAGCCTGCATGGAAATTCGGTTTGTGCGGCCCCGTAATCTCTGTACCGATTCACCGGACCGTAACGACTGTGACACGAAAGATTGCGACCGAATTGTCTGGGCATGAGGAGGTCAGCAATCCTGGCTGGGAGACAAATGTCGGAGAGGGTCAACAAACATAGGACACGGGTTGCTGATGGTCAACAAGGCCGCGGTTGTTCGTGTTGATTTTCCGAAAAAGGCAACGTGGTTTCTGTGAACATCGTTTGGTGCAGCGCGAATCCGGACGGGCCGATCAAGGAGGTCTGGCCCCTTTGTCGTTTCTGGAGAAGGCCCGATCCCCCAGAATGAAAAGCTGACCATTCCTGGCTTCTGAACAATGGCCGCTTCCCTCGGAGGAAACGCTGATGTAGAATACACGGAGTGCCGCAGCGTTGCGGCCCACCAAATCGACCATCGGTTCCGCCGAGTATGTCTGAAGCGACCATCTCGTTTTCCGACCACGACCAGATTCGCACTCTGTTCGGAACGCGGGACAAGTACCTGCGTCAAGTTCGCGATACGATTGGTGTCGACGTCGTCATTCGTGACGGTGATGTCCACCTGCACGGCAACGAAGAGCAAATCAAACGGGGTCTGGAAATTTTTGCGGAGTTGCGCGCCATCGTCGAAAAGAAGGGTCGGCTGCATGACGCGGAGGTGCGACGGGCCTTGACGAGTGAATTGCCGGATGACTCGAATCCTTCGGGCGATTGTCCTCGACCTGTGAACGATCTGTCCGATGGTGATCGCGTGGCCGTTGAGACGGCCGAGCAGATGCCCCCCCCCACAACGCCCATCGAGCTATTCGAGAAAGCAAAGCAGGTCGCTCCCCGTAGCCCGGGTCAGGTCGAATACGTCCACGCCATCCGCGAAAATGATCTGGTGTTTGCCGTCGGACCGGCCGGATGCGGCAAGACGTATCTCGCGGTTGCCATGGCTATCAACGCGCTGCGGACCGAGCAGGTTCGGAAAATCGTCCTGGTTCGGCCTGCACTGGAAGCGGGCGAAAAGCTCGGGTTCCTGCCGGGTGACTTGCTGGCGAAGGTGAACCCCTTCCTGCGACCTTTGCTCGATTCGTTGAACGATCTGGTCGGTTACGAACAGGTGAAGCGGTACATGGAAAATGACGTGATTGAAATCGTACCGTTGGCTTTCATGCGTGGCCGCACACTCAATGAAACCTTCATCATTCTTGACGAAGGTCAAAACACAACGGTCACGCAGATGAAAATGTTCTTGACTCGCATGGGGATCGAGTCAAAAATTGTCGTCACCGGCGACACGACCCAGGTGGACCTGCCCACAGACGTTTCCTGCGGATTGACCGACGCCATCAGGCGTTTGGGCAACATCGACAAAGTGGCCTCCGTCGAACTGACCGGTAACGACATCGTCCGGCATCATCTGGTGAGAGAGATGGTTCGCGCCTATCAGCAAGGTCCGGGACGTACAAAATCGGCGGCAAGATAGCTTTGCCAGTTGTCCTTTGTCCGATGTTTACTCCCAGATTTTCCAGGCCGCAACTGACTACATTGGTCATCATGGTCTTTTTCGGTCATAAGAAAACTAGAAGCTCGCGTGCGGCGGAAATTCGCGATACGTCATCGGTTTCCGTCAAGCTCCACGAAGCGCTTCAAGACCGCGGTGTGCTGTTGAGGCTGCTGCTGTGTCTGATTGCCATGATTGCGCTGCTGTTTGCTATCGAGGGCTGGAAGTCGTCGTTTCCCTATCGATTGGGCGACCGCCTCGATCATGGCGTGGCGGCCAAGATTGATTTTGCGCTTCACAACGACCGCAGGACCACGCTAAAACAGCAAGAAAGCGAGGACAACGTCCATTTGATTTTCCGCCGCGACCCGACGGCGCTTAACGACTTGCCCGCCAAGCTGCGAGGCCATTTGCGCGACGTGGCCGAAGCGGTGGCCGTAGATGATCTTCCGCAGCAGACGCAGCTTGCCTTCGGGCTGAACGTCGCCGGCCAGTCTAAGGGCGGAGCCGGCCCCGAATCTCAGAACCGCGTCCAAGATTTCGCGACCTTGAAAGCCTCTGTTTCAGTCGGCGAAGGCGCGGCGCGCAGCATTGATGATCTGATCGGTGATTTTCAACGGTTCCTGTCGGCCCTGAAAGAGCAAGGAGTGGTTGATCGGGATGAACTGAAAGAGCACAACATCTCCGTCGACCGCATGATTGCCGTCGTCTCTGAGACGGACAAAGCCGATCGTCAGACTTATCCGGCAGGTCAGTTACTAATAGGCGAACTGATCTCCGAAACGGGGGGTCTGGGACAGGTCTGGACATCCTACTCCAAACTCGAACCGATTCGCCCGATGCTGGAATTGTGGCTGTTGAAGCAGTCACCGGTGACGCTGCACTACGATGCCCAGCAGACGCAGAGCGCTCGTGTGGTGGCCCGCGAGGCAGTCCAAGACCAGTACGACCCCTACAATCGGGGTGAGGTACTGGTTGCTCCCGGCGATGTCATCGACGATGGAACTCTGGGCGTTCTGCGTGCTCAATACAGGGCACTAGAAAAAAATGTCCGCATGGACCAAAGGCTGGAACGGGTTGCCATCATCTTTATTCTAGTGCTGGTGCTGGGGATGCTGATTGGCTACTACGTCGTGCACAACGAACCTCAATTGGTTGCCTCGGCTGGAAGGCTGGGGATGTTTCTGGCCATCAGTGTTCTGGCCGTCTGGTTGGGACGCCTGCTTTCGTATGATCCGTGGCGGGCGGAAATCATTCCGCTGGCAGTGACGGTGATGGTCTTTGCGATTGCCTATAATCAGATCCTCGCCGCTCTGACAGCGTTTGCCTTGGCACTCATCATTACGCTTTCCACCACCGCCGACCTCGGACATTTTGTGGTGCTGATGAGTGTTTCGACAACGGCGGTCATCTCGTTGGCCCAGGTGCCGTCTCGATCGACGGTGATCAAGGTCGGCTTCCTGTCGGGTCTGGTGTTCTTCGCGGTCACCTGGGGAACCGAGATTATCGTCAGTCAAACGCTCAGCGACGTTTGGTCTGATACGAACACACTGAAAGCGAGTCTGTGTGGCGGCGGTTGGTGCGTTGCCGCCGGATATCTTGTGGCCGGCAGCCTGCCTTTCATCGAAGCGATTTTCGGCGTCGTCACCGACATCAGCCTGCTGGAGCTGGGCGACGTTTCTCATCCGCTGCTGCAAGAATTGGTCCGCCGAGCGCCGGGAACTTACAATCACTCCATCTCGGTCGCCACGATCGGTGAAACCGCTGCCAACCGAATCGGCGCCAACGGTCTGCTGGTTCGTGTGGGCGCATATTTTCACGACATCGGTAAGATGCTTAAACCGCAATACTTCATCGAAAACACGACAGAAGGGTTCGAGAGCCGCCACGAACATCTGGCGCCCGCCATGAGCACCTTGATTATCATCGGTCATGTTAAGGACGGAACCGACCTGGCGCGCCAGCACAATCTGCCGCGATCGCTCATCGACTTCATTGAGCAGCACCACGGCACGACGCTTGTCGAGTATTTCTACAACGAAGCCACAAAGCAGGTCAGTCGACAGCCGGACCACAAGACCGACGCTGAAGAATCTTCGTTCCGCTACCCCGGACCGAAACCGCAAACCCGGGAAGCGGGTGTGATGATGCTGGCCGACGCCGTCGAAAGCGCCAGCCGCACACTCAGCGACCCCGCTCCCAAACGAATCGAAAGTCTCGTTCACGAAATCGTTATGAAGCGGTTGCTGGACCGTCAACTCGACGAGAGCTCGCTGACTTTGACTGAAATCAAAACCGTCGAAGATTCTCTCACGAAGTCTTTGATCGCGATCTATCATGGCCGAGTCAAATACCCGGAACAGCGGACCGCCTAACCCGGCAGAGCCGGAACCAAACAGGGAATCCACCACAGAATGTGTTTCGTTGAGCTGCCCAGAAATTGAGGGGGGGAGAAGGAGAGCGGCTGTGTTCATTTTCAAGTCTTTCGTCACGCGGTTTAGGCGTTCCAGTAGGCGTTTGTTTTGACCATCGTGTTGAGTATGACGAGGAGTTTCCTCATGCAGGCCACGAGGATGACTTTGGGGAGTTTGCCTTGAGCTTCCAGTCGGTCGGCAAACGCGCGAATCACGGGGTTGCAC
>CAUZTK010000042.1:0-17208 GCA_963582395.1 Planctomycetota bacterium
AGTTGTTTGCCGGGCGTGATGCCATGCAGAAGACCCTGGCCCCCCTCGGCGAGGTATTGATCGATAGTCATTCTGTGTCCTCATCCTCGCCGCGATGTAAGTGAGGCAAATCATCGGCACCCCGTTCCTCGCTGGCGGCGAGAAGTAAGGCGGCCATCGCCGCGATGGCTGAGTCGCTGAGGCGGTCGTCGCCGACGATGGTGATTTTGGGCTGTGGCTGCGTGGTTGACGTCATCGGTTCCGGGCCTCCCGCCTTTCAGGCAGCTCGGATTCTCGCAGCAACGCCAACCTTGCCTCTTCGGCCTCGCGAGCAGCAGCTATTATGCGGTCCAGTGCTCGCATGAGGCGGGTAACCGCCCTCCGCCGTTTGGGTCGTTTTGTTCTTTCGCTCATGGCACCGAAACGGTAGCAACTGCGAAAGAACTCCCCGCGACCGGAAACTAAAAAATCCGTCAAACCCCCTGAATACAGGGCTTAACGGCTGTATTTGGAAACAAGAGCGAAACTTGATGTGTTTAGTTTCCTGTTTTTCGGCGGTGCTTTTCCATCTCTTTTCGGGCTTCACGCTCTGCGTTGATATGGTCGAAGTCGTCGTCGAGGCGCTCAAATTGATCTTTGTCAGCCTTTTCCTAGTACCGGTGCCAGTCCCCTACATGAACCAATCTGCGGTTTTTGCTGGGCTTGTATTGGCGGATCTCGTCCTTGTGTGCGTTCAGAAACTTCCCACACGATGCTGACGTTTTGAACTCCGAGAGCGTCTCCATGAGTTTTGACAGCGGCACATAGTTGGTCAAATCGATTGTTGCCTCCGCAGGCTTGCATTGTGCCGGCTCGTCGCCGGTGACCTGTGACTTTTTATTTCTGGCCGCCGCAATCAGTTCCGCCAACGACAACCCGCCGGCTTCAAGTCGCGTCAGCCCGCCCTGATTCGCCAAGTCGTTCAACAGCTTTCGAGGTATTCGTCCAAAGATCGATTTCGCGAAATCAGCCGTTTCGATCGGCATTCCCATCATCGGGGAAGAGTTAATCGTCGCATGCCATTTGAGATAGTCCGAGGTCGCAGCCGGTCCGAGCGTACTACCCGTGTCGTTTACGGTCTTGTTGAGGTAGGCGCACAGTGCCAAAATCTGGCTGTCCGTCAGAGTCTCTGCCATCGCCGCGGGTCCATAAAAAACGACGCATCAGCCACCCAGGCGGTCCCCACCGCCGAAAAGCCAAAACGTCGCTTGAAAGCTGTCTGATTGTCAGGGACGCCGCCTCAGAGCGGCTTCGGGTAATCCATGGCCTCAATTTTGACAAGCTGTCGTCGAGTCGTGCAATGGAAAAATCAATCCGCCCGGGAGGGCGAAATCGAGAATTCCAACACCGGGAACTTTCCCAAGCCAACGCAGCGCCCAGGGAGAAGGGCTGACGTAGAAAGAGCTGGAGCGGTTCAACCGGCTGTTGCTGGAGGCATGCTTCCCGGACGAACTGGGTGACGTTTACGTTGCCGGCTGGCGGACGGTGATGATCGCCTACGGATTGGCGGGATTGTTTGTAGCCGGATTATTGTGGTTCGTGCTGCGAAACAGGCCCGAAGAGCATCCGCGTTGTAATCAGGCCGAGCAAGCCATGATTGCCTCCGGCCGACCGACCGGCGCTCCGGGGCCTCATGGAAAACCAGGACGGATTCCCTGGTCGAGACTGCTTCATAGCCGCAGTTTGTGGCTCAGTTGCTTCGGGCAGGTGGGGTGAACATTGGCTGGGTATTCCTGGTGACCTGGTTTCCGCGACACCTGATCGACCAACACGATGTTCCCTTAATCGAACGCGGTTGGATGGCCAGCATGTCTCTGCTTGTGGGTTGTCTGGGTATGCTGGGCGGAGGGCGGCTGGCCGATTCACTGGTGCGAAAGCTCGGTTTACGCTGGGGACGTCGGCTGCCGTGGGTCTGCTCGTGGTTTCTGGGCATGTGCGATTTTCTGACGTGTCCGTGGCTCGATTCCCCGTGGGGCGTCACGATTGCATTGTCGCTGGTCGCCTTCTCGACCGATTTGGGCACCGCCGCAGGCTGGGCCTTCTTCCAGGACGTCGGCGGTCGATATGTGGGGTCGGTCCTCGGTTGGGGAAACATGTGAGGCAATCTTGGCGCGACCGTTTCCCCAATTCTTCTGGCATGGGTCTTCGAGGGTTACGGTTGGAATTCGATGTTCATGGTTTGTGCCGGGGCCTACGTGTTCTCCGGCCTGTGCGCCATGGGGATCGACGCCACAATTCCTATCGCTCCACCCGATGAAGACGAACAAGCAGAACCCATTGCGGAAGGCGTCTAACGAAAGAGGTCCCACCGGCGGTCCGGGTGTGTACAATTTTTTCTGGCAGTGCAAAAAGAGGTCTGGGGTGGCCCGGCCATCTCGTGGCCGGGTCGCGCAACGACAAGAATTTCGCGTCGTTCGCTTTCCAATCAGAAAAAGGACGTCTTTTCTTGTTGTCCGTCGAGTAACAGGTTTCTTGTGCCTGACGGCACCCGACCGCAAGTCGGTCGGGCCACCCATGTTCAGAATACCAGAAATTTTGGCCGCACACCGGTCTGGCGGCGACACTCGTTCTGTTGCTTCCGCTGGAACCGTTGAGTATGGTCGCTGTGGATTTCTGAGAGTGCTCGGACACCCAAGACAACGGATTTGACGGAGGAGAAAAAAACATGGCCGAACGTGTCGTGATCGTCGGATCGGGGCCCGCCGGCTGGGCGGCGGCTATTTATACGTCTAGGGCAAATCTTCAGCCGCTTGTTTTTGAAGGGGCGATTACCGAAGAAAACCGGCAGAAGGGAACACTGCCACTGGGACAACTGGCTCTGACCACTGAAGTCGAGAACTATCCCGGTTTCCCGGTAGCCGATTTGGCCGCCTATCTCGATAACGCCGTCGACACCAAGCGGCGACGATTCATGGCCCCGCATGCCGGTGAAGGGGTCAGCGGTCCCGAGCTGATGGAGCTGATGCGGCAGCAGGCGGTTAATTTCGGCACACGCGTGAAAACCGACGACGTGGTCGACGTCGACCTTTCGACGCACCCCTTCAAACTAAGGACGCTTGGCGGAGAGGAAGTCGAGGCGCTGGCGGTCATTGTGGCCACCGGCGCACGGGCAAATTACCTGGGGCTCGACTCGGAAGACCGCTTCAAAAACGCCGGCGTCTCGGCGTGCGCCGTCTGCGACGGCGCCCTGCCGCGGTTTCGGAACCGGCCGCTGTTGGTGGTTGGCGGCGGCGACAGCGCCATGGAAGAGAGCACATTTCTAACGAAGTTCGCTTCGACGGTTTACGTGGTCCATCGCCGCGAAAATCTGCGGGCAAGCAAAATTATGGCCCAGCGGGCCCTTGCCAACGAGAAAATCGAGGTGAAATGGAATTCTGTCGTTGAGGAGGTTTTGGGCAACGACAGCGATGGCGTGACCGGGGTTCGCATCCGCAGCACGGTTGATGAAAACCACGCCGAAGAGCTGGAAGTCTCTGGTTACTTCGCCGCCATCGGGCACACCCCGAACACCGACTTTCTCAGCGGACAGCTCGAATTGAGCGAAAAGGGCTACATCTGCTGGACGACGCCCATGCGAACCTATACTAGTGTGGATGGCGTTTTTGCGGCGGGCGACGTGGCCGATGATTACTACCGGCAGGCAATCACGGCTGCGGGGACCGGCTGTATGGCCGCGCTCGACGCCGAACGCTGGTTGGCTGCAAAAGGATTTGAGTAACAGTTTCCAGATTGCGGACCGATTGTCATTCGACAACGGGATACGACCACGACGCTCACCTCATTGATCCGATGTGTGTTGTACAGAAACAGCCGGATTACGCCGGCCGCTCGCCCTGTTAGCCGTTCGTTTTACCGGTATTTTTGCATGTCCGATCGACTTGACTGGCTTGCCGAAGCATTGGACCCGCTGCGACGGCAAGGATTGATCCGGCGACGTCGCCGCGTTAAGCCGCTCACCGACGGTTACTGCAAGATCGACGGCCGCCGGCTATGGAACTTTGCCTCCAACGACTATTTGAATCTCGCACACGACCCGCGGGTCATTGAAACGGCTCGCTCTGCCGCGCAAATCGCGGGAGTCGGCGCCACGGCCAGCCCGCTGGTGAGCGGCCGGACCGATTGGCACGCGCGATTGGAACAACGCCTGGCCGAATTCGAGGGACAGGAAGCGGCCGTTCTGTTTCCGAGCGGTTATGCCGCCAATTTGGGAACGATTTCGGCGCTGGTCGGCCGGGGCGACGTTGTTTTCTGCGATCGGCTGAATCACGCCAGTCTCGTTGACGGTTGCCGGTTGTCGGGGGCAAAGCTGCGGGTCTACCGGCACAATCGGCTCGAAAAACTCCGCTGCGAACTCGAAAAGTGGGCCGGTCCTCGACGCCGGCTCATCGTGACCGACAGCCTGTTCAGCATGGATGCGCTGGCCGCCCCGCTGCCGCAATTGTGCCGGCTGGCCGAGCGGTACGACGCCGTCTTGTTGATTGACGAAGCCCATGCGACCGGAATTTTCGGCAACCACGGCCGAGGATTGGCCGAGTTGATGGCCGTGGAAGATCAGGTCTCGGTGCGGGTTGGGACATTGAGTAAAGCGATCGGTTCCATGGGAGGCTTCGTTACCGGTTCGCGCGACTTGATCGACTGGCTGTGGAACCGGGCGCAGACTCAAATGTTTTCGACGGCATTGCCGCCGGCTGTTTGTGCCGCCGCTTGTAAGTCCATCGAGATCATCATGCAGGAACCGGACCGCCGTGAACGGTTGCTCTCTCGGGCCGAATCGTTTCGACTGCGGCTGCGGGACTGCGAGTTCTCAACGCCCGCCGACGGCATCGGGCCGATTGTGCCAATCATTCTCAACGAGCCCGGCTCTGCCGTGATGGCCGCAGACGAATTGGAACAACAGGGTTTCCTGGTCGCGTCCATCCGTCCGCCGACCGTGCCCCGAGGAACGTCCCGGCTGCGAATCACACTTTCGTGCGCTCATCACGACGAAGACGTGCAAAGACTCGCCGACATATTAGTGCGGGTTCTACCGCGCACGACGACCGCTCTTACTTAGCACCGGCCTTGCGCGAGCCCTCGAATTGACTGACAAACTGAACCACGAACCGGAACCGAAGCGGACAGGTTTTGAGGAGGAATATCCGTTCCAGTCGCACTTTCTCAACCAGTCGGGGCTGCCGTACCACTACATCGACGAAGGAGAGGGCGAGCCTCTCTTGATGGTCCACGGGAATCCCACCTGGAGTTTTGCCTGGCGGAACATGATCAAAGCGCTCGCGCCCGACTATCGGGTGTTGGCAGTGGATCATGTCGGCTGCGGCTTCTCCAGTAAACCGCAGAATTACGCATACGAACTTGATCGGCACATCGACAACCTGTGCCGGTTTGTCGAGTCGCTCAACTTGCTGAACATCACGCTGATCGCCCACGACTGGGGCGGTGCGATCGGTATGGGAGCGGCCGCGCGGCTGCCGGAACGCTTTTCGCGGTTTGTGTTGATGAATACGGCCGCGTTTCGCTCGCAACGGATTCCGTTGCGAATTGCCGTCTGCCAGTGGCCGGTGTTCGGGCCGCTGGCGGTTCGCGGGTTCAATCTTTTCGCGAGGGCCGCTTTGCGGATGGCCGTCGTCAAGCACAAGCGGATGACCGCTGCCGTCAAATCAGGCTATCTGGCCCCCTACGACAACTGGGGAAACCGGATCGCCATTTTGCGGTTTGTGCAGGATATTCCATTCTCGCCCCATCACCGCAGCTACCAGACGCTGCTTTCGGTGGAACGGTCGCTGGAACAGTTCCGAGACTCGCCGGTGTTACTGGTCTGGGGTGAACGAGACTGGTGTTTCACCGTCGAGTTTTTGAAAGAGTTCCAGCGGCGGTTTCCGAACGCCGAAACGTACAACATCTCTGATGCTGGGCACTACGTTTTCGAGGACGCCCACGAAAGCATCGTTCCGCGTCTCAGAGAATTCCTCGCGGCATATCCGGTCGACAAACGGGCTGAGAGCCAATGTTCTGACGAGACTTGAACGCCGATTTTCGCGGCGGGAAACTGCCTCTACGAAAACGATCATCTATTTCTGAGAAAACTCAACGACCGTCATGCTTCCATATCCAACCGGCCACTGGCTTTCAACTTCGACCTGACCAACGAATTCGTCTTCACCCAACTCAGCACGAAAGTCTTGCTGCAACTTTCCGGTCTGGTCGATGTACAACTTGACGAGATACCGGCCACCGGGAAGTCGTTTGGATTTCATCTGTTCGGCCCACTCGGAACCTCGGGGAGCCGTCAGGCTCAGTGAATGTTGCCAGAGCTTTCCCTTGCCGAACACAAGCCGATCCGAAGAGGCGACTCGATACTTGGACCATCCGTTGTCCATCCAGCGATAGAGATCGACTTGCAGGAGCAGCTTGTCATACTTTGCTGGAACCTCCGTAAGTTTGAACCAGATTCCGCTGACGACAGAAACCTCGTCGCTCGCTTCCGGTAGCTCGCCGGCGGCGGTGTACTGGGCGTTGACGACGCTGGCGTAGTCGTCGATAAAGCGTCGGAACTGTTTGTAGGTCCGATCTCCGACCACCATCTTCTGCCCGTCGCCGTGTTCGACCTGCAGGATTGGCTTCCTCAGCAATATACTCTCTAGGGGTGCATCCGGGTCGATGATCCCAGCCTCGACCATGTAGTTCAGTGTTGCTTCGGGATCACGCAGTTTGATCCACGACACCTGTTCGCCATGTTCCTTGACCTGCTTCTGATTGCGGTCGGGGGAATGGCAAGCGGCGCACCGCCCTACTTCAGTCCAGACGTTGTCGATGAACGATGCCAGCACCCGGTCCTTGCGAGCATGACGGATGACTTCGTCGGGCACCTGCGGGCCAATCGACTCCTTCACTTTCGCTGTCAACAGTTCCGGGGCTTTGACAGCCGCCCGTATCCAGCTTCGGAAGGCTTCAAATTCTTGTTGTCGCACTTTGTCGGTGAAAAGATTGGGTTGCTCGGGGCGCCGGCTGATGAACCGTAAAATCTTTGAGTCATCCGGCGTTTTGACGTCCACCAGTCCTACACGGACAAGCGAAGCAAAGGTCTTCTCTTGGCTGGGATGAATGTAGTCCTTGAGATCGACACCGCTCAGATGATACTCGGTGCAGCTTGAGGGCTTCTGAGCTTGAAAGATTGGAAGAATCCGCTTCTCGAAAATGGTCAGCACCGAAGTGTCAGGGTTTTCATCGATTACGTGTGAACTGCGAGCTTGGTTGCCATCCTCGTGCTCGTGGGGTATAGCTTCACGATGCGTAGCTTGAGCGTGCCGCTCGTCATCGTGCGTTCCATGTGCCCTGTCTCCTCGGTGGTGATCTTCGTGTTCAATATCTCCCTGTCGCTGGCCGGAACGCTGACCCGTGGGATGCGTCGAGTCTGATGATTCAGGATCGACATGAGCCGCCTGTGTCTGGGGTGTCGGCTGTTGCGTGGGATTGCTCTGACTGCACGAGGCTACGGCCAAGAGCATCGAGCATGTCAGCGTCAGACGGGCGTATCGCATGGGCTTGGTCTCCAAAATGTCCTCCTACGCATTTTCAGCGACAGGCCGCATATTCAGCAAGTTGAATAACCGTTTTTGCATGTTCAAAGTTTACATCCTTGCGAAGACCATTTGGTGATCATGACGCCGGGTGCCACTAGCAACTTGCCTGCCAGTGCGGTTGTCGGGACGGCCACCCGACCATGCCAGGCATCGAACCCAGGGGTGCCCGACAATCTGCCATTCCTCCGGCTGTCTGCAAAGGCACTGGCGGACGAGCCGCCAGTGCCACCCGGCCGTGATGGTTTCCAATATCTGTCGGCCGGCACAGAGCCGGCCCTTGGCTGCTGTTCAGCCTGAATTGATTTTGGTAGGAGGGTAGTATTCAAAGGCCTTTGAGGATCGACATGTGCGGCATCGCCGGCGGCTGTTGGACGACTCGCGGAGAACCGCTCACATCGGCGGTTTTGGAGCGGATGATCTCGGTCCTAACTCACCGTGGTCCGGATGACCGGGGCGCTTATTTCTCGATGGGGGAGGGCGGTTCGGGAGATGGGGCTGTGGGGTTTGCTAAGTCGCGAGCGGCGAGCGCTGGTGCGCAGGTGGCGCTCGGACATCGGCGGTTGTCGATTATCGATTTGGAGACCGGCCGGCAGCCGATGGCCAACGAAGACGAGACCATCTGGGTCGTCTTCAACGGTGAGGTTTATAATTACCGCGAACTCCGCCGGCAGCTCGAAGCCGACGGTCACCGCTTCCGCACCGAGACCGACACCGAAACGATCGTTCATCTTTACGAACAGTACGGCACCGACTGTGTCTCGCATCTGCGGGGGATGTTCGCACTGGCGCTGTGGGACGAGAAGCGGAAGCGGCTTCTGCTGGCCCGGGACCGTCTCGGACAAAAGCCGCTGTTCTATCGGCACGACAAGGGACGGCTGCTGTTTGCCAGCGAACTGAAGGCCCTGCTGCAGGTCCCCGGCGCAGCGCGGGAACTCAATCCGCAGGCCGTCGACCTTTTTCTGACCTACCAGTACGTCCCGCATCCGTACTGTATCCTTGCAGGTTACCGCAAGCTACCTCCGGCCCACCGGGCGGTGTACGAAGCCGACCGATTGACGATCGAACGGTACTGGTCGCCGCCGTACTCTCCCGAAGCGACTTCCGGCGCTGCGGGTTCTTTTGGAGGAACGGGGGCGAGTGATTGGCCCCTCGAGCGCTGGAAGTCGGAACTTCGCGAGACGCTGACTGAGGCGGTTCGGCTGCGTCTCCGCAGCGACGTGCCGCTGGGTGCGTTCCTCTCCGGCGGAATCGACTCGACGATTATCGTCGGACTGATGCAACAGCTTGCCAAACGGTCCGTGAAAAGCTTCTCGATCGGTTTCCCGGTCAAGCAGTTCGACGAGCGCTCCTATGCCCGCCAGGCAGCCAGTTACCTCGGCACGGAACATCACGAACAGGTCATCGAGCCGGAGGCGCTGGCGATTCTGCCGCGGCTGATCTGGCATTACGATGAGCCGTTCGCCGACAGCTCAGCCATCCCGATGATGTCGCTGTCGAAAATGACCCGCCGACACGTGACGGTGGCCCTGTCGGGCGACGGCGGAGACGAGCTCTTCGCCGGTTATGACCGTTACAAGGCGGTGCGGATTGGAGCGATGTTCGACCGTCTGCCGCGGCCCGTTCAGAAGTTGCTGACGGCACGCCTCTGGCAGCGATTTCCCGCATCGGTCGAGCAGAAGTCATATCGCCGCCGGGTGAAGCGTTTTCTCGAAGCGCTGGGAGAACCTCCCGAACGCCGCTATTTGCAGTGGATCTCCATTTTCAACGACCAGCGCCGCCGCGAACTTTATACCGACGACTTTCGGAGCCAGCTTGACGGAGATGACTCGGCCGGCTTGCTGCTTAAGGCCTACGCCGAGTGCCGGTCGCGGGACTTTGTGACCCGCACGACCTGTGTCGATCTGTTGACCTACCTGCCCTGCGACATTCTCACCAAAGTCGACGTCGCCAGCATGTCGGCCAGCCTGGAGTGCCGGAGTCCGTTCCTCGATCATCGCGTGGTTGAATTGGCCGCCCGCATGCCGATCGAGCTGAAACTGCGTCGAGGCCGCGGCAAACAAATCCTGGTGGAGACGTTTGCCGATCTCTTGCCGCCGTCAATCCGAACCAGGAGGAAAATGGGGTTCGGCGTTCCGTTGGATCACTGGTTCCGAAACGAGTTGCGGCCGCTGATCAATGAGACGTTACTTTCCCAGCGGGCCTTGCAGCGCGGATACTTCAACCCACAAACTGTCCGACGGCTTGTCGAAGAACACTCGTCCCGCACTTGGGACCACAGCTACCGGCTGTGGGCGCTTTTGTGCTTCGAGCTGTGGCAACGGACATTTCTCGATCCGGCAACGGTGCCGAGCCAGTGCCCGGCAACGGTTTCAGCGGACTAAAAGCGCGTGTCAGAACCCAGGAATTTACTGAAATCCTGCGCAAAATGGTCAGGAATTCGACCGGTCGAGGGTCCAGAGCCGGAAGAAAACATCGTTGAGCGGTTGGCATCATCCGGTTGATGGCCCATCTCTTTCTGGCTCTTGACTCTCGACTTTTTTGGTTCCGGCTCCGCCGGGTTGGGTTGAATGACAGGTCGACCTTAACCTGGTTCGCAATACGATGTTCGTTGTTCGCTTGGCGGCGATCACTGTTCGCTGCCGGCTGGTTTTTTCTTGCCGTCGTTGTTTCCGGGAGTCTTCACCCCCTCTGGCGGGCTTTGAGGGCGTTTTGCAGTTCCTCTTTTCGAGACTTGTAGTCTTCGACGTTCGTCGAAAAATAGTCCTTGACCATCCAGCGGACCAGCAGATCGAGTTCCCGCGGGGTCATCTTGTCCTTGTAAGCCGGCATGCGGTTTTTATCGACGTAGAACAAATCGGAGCCCGGATCGGTGATGAACAGCTTCAGCCATTTGGCCGAACCGTATTCGGTTAATTCAGGATAGCCGAAATTGTCCGCCTGCGGATCGAGTTTGTCTTCGACGCCGAAGGTAACGTGACAGCCCTGACAAGAATTGTCCAATTGACCGACTTTCAAGGTTCCTTCCGCGGCGATCGTTTTCCCCTTCTCGGCCAGCTTTTCATCGATCTTGAGGTCGTCGCGCCCGCTTTGCGACACCAGATATTCTAAGAGCGCGGCTAAACTTTCCTTGTTTTCCTCTTTCGTGAGTTTCTCGCGGAATTCATGCGACGCCTCGGCCATTTCGCCGGCATCGGGGTCGATGTATTCATCGACCTCTTCCTCTTTCGCTTCGGCTGCTTTGATCTTGGTGTACCAGGCCGCTTGTTTCAGGGGCGCAAAATGTTGCCCGTAGTCGAGGATCACCGATTTCCACCAGTCGCGGGTGGCGAAATTCCCCAAATCGGTCGCCGTTGGAAACGAGGCGACCTCTTCGCCGTTTTTCACCTCGTTGATCTGTTCCATCACCATCTGACCGCGACCGTTGTGGCCGTCGTAGCGATGGCAACTAGCACAGTTCTTGGCGAAGATCCGCGGTCCCTGCGTGAACGGATCGTCGCGCAACAGCGCCGTGGCACCCTCAACCGGTATTTTCGACGGCCGCTCGGCCAGCTCACGGACGCGCTCGGCGTCTCGGCCGGCCTCAGCGATGGCGGATTGATGGTCCGGATCGTGGCTGTCATCGTACCAGGCCGAAACGGTCAGACCGGCGACGGCGATCATCAAAAGCACTAGGAAGGCCCGGTTGAAGTTGTGCCCGCCTTTGATCCAAGCGATCAACGGCATCAGGAACAGCAGCGTCATCAGTACGCCAGGCACGTAAATCGCCCCGAACGCCAATCCATAGTGTTCGACCCATTCAAACCTCAAGAAGCGGAACAGAAACAAAAAATACCACTCCGGGCGGGCCGCCGAATACGCTTCGGCAGGATTGGCCGGTCCGCTGAGTTCGGCGCCTTTGAAGACCGCCAGCAGCAGCACGACGGCCAGCACCCCCAGACAGGCGACGGCGTCCTTGAGAACCTGATCCGGCCAGAAGGTGGTTTCCGGCGCGTGGTGTTGGTCGGTCGCGGTGATGCCGTGACGCCGAAAGACATAGATGTGCAGCGCCAGAAAGACGATCAATAGTCCCGGTAGAAGGCCGGCGTGCATGGCGAAAAACCGCGTCAGCGTGTGGTGACCGTATTCGGGTCCTCCCTGCACAAGCGTCTGCAGCGCTGGTCCGACGAGGGGGGTGGCCCCCATGATGTTGGTCGAGACCTTAGTCGCGTAGTATCCTTTCTGATCCCAAGGGAGCAGATACCCGGTCAGTGACAGCCCCAGCACAATCTGTAGCAAAATCAGCCCGAGCCAGAAATTGATTTCCCGCGGCGCTTTGTAGGCGCCGTCACAGATGACCTGAATCAGATGCAGCGCCATCAGCACCACCATCGCTGTCGCGGAAAAATGGTGAATTCCGCGGACAATACTGCCCAAGTACATCACCTCCTGAATAAAGTAAACGCTTTCCCAGGCGGTCTGGGCGCTGGGGCTATAGGCGGTCCACAAGAACAGACCTGTGATCACTTGCACGGCGAATGTAAAGACTAGCGTGCTGCCCCACACGTACCGCCAGCGGGCTCCACCGGGAATCCGTTCGTAGAGCGCTTCGTGCAGCAGTTCTCGGTAGCCAGTGCGGTCGTCGAGCCAGTGGAGCAATTGATTCATGAAACCGGGATCCGCTGGGGATTGGCGGCGCGGAACGTTTCGTATTTCAGCCAGATCGTTCGGCCCGTTTCTTCCGGTTTCAGCTTGACTTGGAGCGGATCCATCCCACGCGGCGGGATGGGATTGCTCTTTTTGCCATCCAGGTCGAACGTGCTGGTGTGACAGGGGCAGTAAAAGTCATGACTGGACTGGCGATAATCGACCGAGCAGCCAATATGCGGACAGATGGCGCTCAAGGCGACGGGCTTTCCCTGATCGTCGCGGCGAAGCCAAACGGTGCCGATCTCCACGTTGAGGAACTTGTTCCAGGCATCGACCTTGTCATCGTAGACCTTAAAAGACTGCGGCGTGCCATCTTCGGGCAGAGCATCGACGGTGATCGCCATTTTGATGAATCCGTCAGCATCTTTGACGACTCCGTTTTCCGAGCCTGGTTCGCCTTCACGGCCGTTTTTCTTGCGAAGAAGAGGGTCGAAGAAAAATGCCAGACCGGCTGCAAACGGAATCAGTCCCACGATGGTGCCGATGAAGCCGGCAAGAAACTTCACCAAGAAACTGCGTCGCGGCGGCTGGAACGATGTGGTCGTGCCGCGCTGCGGTGCGGTGGGCGTTTCGTCGGAACCAGGTTTGGGAGAATCGTGGTCCATGGGTTTAATGCTCCCCCCGTTTGATGTAGGCGATCCCGTTTTAAACAGGCGATACAGCCAGCCTTACGTCCGGGTGGCCGAAGGTCATGGGTGTGATCTTACGGAGCAGTCGTCGGTAAACTCGGTCGGGTAGGCTGGTCGGGGTAGTAAGTCAGCGGGCAAGTGCAGGCCGGGTCAACGTCAATGTAACACGGTTCGATCAATTGTCTTCGAGAGCTGCTTTCATGGCGGATCGAACTTTGGCTTCCGCTTCGGCAAGCGGTCCGGAGAGGATCGCTCCTGCAGCCTGTTTATGACCACCTCCGCCGAACTGCTCGGCGATTTCGGCTACGTTCAGGGTAGATCGGCTTCGGAAACTGACTTTGATCTTCTTGTTTTGCTGTTCGATGGCGATATACGCCGCTTCAGTCCCATCGATCCTTAAACACTCGTTGACAATGTCTTCGGTATCGGCCGGTCGAGACCCGGTTTTTATAAAGTCGGCCTGAGTCGCATTCGTGAAGGCCAACCGTCCGTCGCAATCGACGTTGACACGGCTCAGAACACAACCGACGAGCTTCACTCGGGCCAGCGTATACCGTTCGTATAATAACTGATATAGTATGTGCGGCTGCGCCCCCAAGTCAATCAATCGGCTGGCGATCCGCATGGTGTCGCTGCTGGTCGACGAAAAGCGAAACCAGCCGGTGTCGGTGGCAATGGCCGCGTACAGCGGAACGGCAATCTCTGGCGTGACGGGCAGTTGAAGTGCTTCGGTCATTCGAAAGATGATCGCCCCGGTGGCTTCGGCTCCGGTGTCCTTGAACTCGACGGCCCCCAGAGCGTCGGAACTGACGTGATGGTCGATCACGACCTTCGCTGCCGAGGTTGTTCGGAATACGTCGGCGACGTTCCCCAACTGCGCCCAGGCGCTGGTATCGAGCACGATATGCACATCAGTATCAGCAGCTTCGGCGGCAGTCACTCCCTCGCCCAGTTTCACAATGCGATTGGAAGCATCGAGAAACTTAAGGTTCTCTGGCATCGCTGAAGGGTTGATGATACGGACCGTTCTGCCCATTGCTTCCAGAAGCCCCGCGAGGGCAAGTTCAGAACCCAGCGCATCGGCATCGGGTCGGACGTGGCAGGTGAGCACGAAGCGACGATTGTCCGCGATGATGGTCCGCAAAGAATCCCAGTTGACGGTCATTCGCGCATTTTAACCATCACGCTGTAAACTTCAATGCCATCGAATCGCTGCCAAGGCGCACAGGTGCATCGGATTCATCAAGACTCGTTCAGTTCCCTTGTGACATCTGCAGGGACTCGGCTCAGATGTGCCCAAACTTTTGATGCGCCAAGTTTGGCGGGAGTTGATGCCGTTTACGACCCCGCCGCCCGTTTTGCCTCGTCGGTCGGCTGCACGTACTTGGCGCGGACCAGAACCTCGTCGTGTTCTTCAAGGCGATCGACGACTTCATAAATGTGTCGTTGAAAACGGTGTGGAGTTTCGGCCTGCAACCCTTCATCGGCCAGAATGTCGATCGCGTATTCCGAGGCGATCTTGAACCGCTGGCCGATTTTCCCGCGGTGGGTCAGCAGGTAGTACCGTTCCGCTTCGCACTGGTCGCCGCGAATGCCGGTGACGGATTTTCCGTCTAACGGGCCGCCGGCGAATTCAAAGATGATCATCATCCCGCTATCCGCTCCGCGATCTTCAGCCGGAGGGGTGAACATTGGCCCCGCCAGCAGGCGGGCACATGCCGGCTGCGATTATTCTTCTGTGACATCGACGTCCCAACTGCAATCGATGCAACTTCGAACGCTTTGATAGGCGGGACATTTGTCAGCATACGAGTCCAATGCCCGCTGGATCGGTTCGCGGCTCTCTGTCGGAGCCTTCAATGTGTAATGCAACCGAATCTTCGTAATCTTCAACACACCGTCGACATCTTCGATGTCGCCTTCGACCTGCGCGACAAGATTCCCGGCCGACTTGATTCCCCGCGCGTCCAGCGCGGCCCCCAAGGTGCCGGTCAGTCACCCGGCCACGCCAGCAATTATGTGATCGAGCGTCGCCGGATATTCGGGGCCGCTGATCTCCCGGCCATATTTCTCCTGATAGAAATCTCGGATGCCGCCGTGAATGCCGAAATGAATGGGTTCCTCGAAGTTTTCAATGTGGGCCGTGCGGTGCGGTCCCTTGTGCTTTTCGATTCGGATGCGACTGGTATGTGCAACGGACATGCTGATCTCCCGGGCCGGCCGACACTCTCGAGTGGTCCTCGTGGACGCCGTCTCACGAGACCGTCATCGTCAAACTTTGTGTAAAGAGGATACCAAGTTTCGATGGCTGGAGACTCGTTTGCGGAGGGAATGACGGTCCTTTTTCTCTGAAACGGTCTCGGCTACCGAAAACGACGGTTCAGTCCACGTTGTTAGTTCCTGTCGGCGTGAGCAAATCCGCGCAGGTCTGGACAGATTTTCATTCTGGAGCAATGTGACCGAGCGAGGGGGTCTGGCCCATTGCAAGAGCAACCAGTTCAGCATCACCGATCTGCATCAATCCGCAACCATCTTTTCTGAATAGGGCCAAACCCCTGTCCGATACCCCAGAATGAAAAACTGACCAACCCTTAATCCGCGCGACTCGTCTAGGTGATTCCACCGCCCATCGCTACAATTCCTTGCCTTGGGCATCGGCCCTGTTTCGGCTTCCGCCCCGCCGTTTCGGCCTTGGCTGGCATTCCCATGATCGCATCCCACCAAGTGTCTCCGCTGGTGAAAACCCAGCAGCCCTACAAAGCTGCTCGTCTCGATCGCGAATTCGCCGTAACCACCACCTGGCACATTTGCCGAACACTTGTGCTGGCCTCGTCGATGATCGTCACGCTGTGCGGCTGCGGTTCGCTGCATCGCCGTATTACGGTTCGTTCCGACCCCCCCAGAGCGCTGGTGCTGGTCGACGGCGACGAAAAAGGTTACACGCCCATGCAGATGGATTTCACCTATTACGGCACGCGTGAAATCACACTGATCAAGGACGGATACGAAACGCTCAACGCGATGCAAAAAGTGCGCACGCCCTGGTATCAAATCGTTCCGCTCGATTTCTTCTCAGACAACTTTCTGCCGTTCAAGGTCACCAACCGGCACGAGTTCAGCTATCAGCTTCAGCCGCAGGTGGTCGTGCCGACCGGGGAACTGCTCGACCGGGCCAATGCGTTCCGGTCCGAAGCACAAATCGGCCCGTGAGCAGTGATCGCTGCTTGAACAGTGGGATTTCGAGCGTCACTGTTAACGACGATCCACAGCTAACGACGATCCACAGCCGGATTTTGCGTTTGCCGGGGTGGATCCTTCAGGCCGGAACTGCCCTTGAGTGCCCCGCCCAGGCCGATCAGTTCCGGATGCCGGGCGACCTTGTCGCTGAAGACACGGAAGTCTCGAATGATCGGGTCCATGTTTTTAAGAAGCAGCGACAGCGATGCGGCCGAGCGATTCATGTTGCGGTACAGATCCGGATCGGCGGCAAACTTCCGCAGCGAGCCGTTGCCGTGGTTGACCAGGTAAGCAAAGTCTTTCATCTCGGCTGAAAGCGACTGCAGGTTGCCCATTGTTGCATCCAGTTTGGTGACGATCGAGGCGATGCGTTTGGCCAACGGGCCGGTCACCTGTTTGAGATTTTCGAGGTTTTCGTCGGCCTTCAAAACGGCGCGCTTAACAATGGCGATCGTTTCGCGGGTTCCCTCGACGAGTTTCGGCATGGCCTGCAATGTTTGGCGCAGGTTCTCCTGGTTTTGCGGATCACCGATAATTTTGTTGGCCTGCATCACTGTTTCGTTCATGTTTCGCATCGTGAGGGTCAACTGATGCAGCGATTCGGCAGCCCGCTCGACAACCAGATCGAGATTACCTCGATTGGTCTCGACCAGGTTGTTGATGCTGCGACCGAGCCGCTCCCACTCGCGGCTGGTCGCGGCAAACGAATCGAGCGTTGTTGTGAGGTTTCCTTCGAGCCGGGCCACGATGTCCATCAAATTGGCTGGCGTCACGCCATCGACCTGAGCACCCGGCTGCAGGACCTGCTTGCTGGTTCCGGGACTAAACTCGATGCTGGCATCGCCTATCAGACTGCGGACCAACCGTGGTTCTGCGTCGACCCGCAACCGAATGCGTTCGTGAATGTCGGCCAGCACCGTCACCCCGCCTCGTTTGTCGTCAAAAGCGATTTTCTGCACCGACCCAATCGTCACGCCGTTTTTCCGGATCGGTGTCGAGGGATACACGCCCGGCGCCGACTCGAAATGAATGGCGATTGTGTACCGAGGTTCCCAGAG
>CAUZTK010000043.1:0-17195 GCA_963582395.1 Planctomycetota bacterium
AGCTGACCGATATGGGACTGGCCCGCTCGGTCGACGAAACGATGGAAACCGACATCACCCGCGCGGGAACAACTGTCGGGACGGTTGACTACATGTCGCCCGAACAGGCGCGCAACAGCAAAGCGGCCGACATCCGCAGCGACATCTACTCGCT
Organism: Planctomycetota bacterium; assembly: GCA_963582395.1. Lineage (GTDB taxonomy): Bacteria > Planctomycetota > Planctomycetia > Planctomycetales > Planctomycetaceae > CAUZTK01. The sequence goes on from CAUZTK010000043.1 coordinate 155, forward strand.
CGGCTGCACCTGGTATCACATGCTAACCGGCGGGCCTCCGTTCGGCGAAGGAAGCGTCACGAACAAGTTGTACGCGCACGCAGCTAAACCCCGGCCCGACCCGAGAGACAAAAACGAAGCGGTGCCGGCAGGGGTCGTCGAAGTTCTGCACCGCATGATGGCGCAAAAACCGGCCGACCGCTATCAAACGCCAGACGAACTGCTCAATGACCTCGAGCACGTCGACACGCGGCCCGAACAGGCCTCCGAAAAGTTTCTGGCAACCATAACCGATACCGTGCTGGCCGCGACGGAAAGCGAGGTTGCGTTCCCGCGGACCCCCCAAGTTTCCCAGCAGGCGCCACAACCGCTTTCCCGTGGACTCGACGGATTTCGCGAGGGTACGGCATCTGGCCCTGACATCGTGAAGTACGTCATCGTTGCAGCCCTGTTCGGAGGTGCCATCGTATTGTTCTGGTGGGGAGGCAAGAAAATTGTATCGTCACTAGACAGTCCTAGCAAAGTCATTGCTCTGGACGTCGGCGACGATGAGTTTGTCGGCGAGGTCGCCGTTGTGCAGATAGCGAAACCTGCGTCGCCGAACAGTCAGGGTGACCAGACATCGAGTGATTCAAACGGGTTGAACGGTTCAAACAGAGACGGCGCAAACAATTTGCAGCAGCACTCTCAGCCCACCTCCTCCAGTCAGGTTCCGGACCCCGTTCGCGTGCCCAGGTTCGGAGACCTCCAGAATTCGAGGGTCCTGGCCGACATCAACATTGGGCGAAGGGGGGAAAAGCAATTCATGCGACAGTGGGTCGCCAACATCGTTCAGCCGGAACGACCGACCGCATCCCCAGCCAGGGCCAGCTTGCCAACAGTGACAGTCGGGCGCGTCGGCGGTGGACCGCCCTCTCAGTTTGCGGACCTCAATTCGGCCCTCGCGAAACTCCCTCCGGCCGGGGGCATCGTTCAACTCATCGGAGAAGGCCCTTTTCAACTGCAGCCGGTCGACATCGACGGCGGTCGCTCGGTCGTTGTCATGGCAGCACAAGACAGCTGCCCTGTCATCGTCTGTCGGCCAGATCCGAATCAGCCGAACCGGCCCGTGCTGAGTTTATCGAGGGGCGGATCGCTCACGCTGCTGAACGTACATTTGGTCGCTGCGGAGAAGCAATTTTACGCAGAATCGGCAGCAGCCCTCATCGAGCTTCGTGGGGCCGATTTGGCGCTCCGCCGCTGTTCGGTGACAGTGGTCGGGGAAGGAAACAGTCAGGCGAAAGCGTTTCGGCTCTTAGCGTCAAACGCGGGGACCTCGGTTGCCGGCTCGCGCGTGCTGTTGGACCGCACGTTCGTCCGCGGCAGAAATCTGACGGCGATTGATGTCGAAGGCAACAGTTGTGATTTGGTGGCCTCGAATTGTCTGTTTGCGACAGGCCTGGCCCCCGTGGTACGATGCACCGATTCGTCCGCAGACGAAACATCGTCAATTGGATATCGTTCGTCAGAACGCTTGTTGCGGTTTCTTTCATGCACCGTATCGACAAGAATGGCGGCGTTCGAGCTGTCATCTTTCAACCTGACCGGCAATCCACCTTATACGGCGTTGCTATTGCTCAACTCGCTGTTCGGAGCATCGCAGGGAGAAGGAGACAGAGAACCGGTTCTGATTTCTCTCCCCCGTTGGCCGCAGAACGAATCCGGCAGCGCGATTCGTTCACAGTTCCGGAATCTCGACTGCGTTGCAAAATCATCGTTCTTCACAGGCTGGGCTCATCTCGTCCGCCTCAAAGATCCGTCGCAGTTCACGGTCGACGATGCGGCGCATTGGCGGCGGACCTGGTCATCAAAGTCGGGGGATTCGAGTTTTATGAAGTCTCGGTGGCCGGCGAATCCGCTTCCCGATGAGGAAGACCTCTTGCCCGCCGTTTTCGACTCGAAGACGGCGAACGTCCAGAGCGTCCCAGCCACCGACGGCGGTTCGCCTGGATGCAACATCACGGCACTCAACGTTCCCCAAGAGGAGCTTGTGCGGCGCGGCGCAGCCCTGGCCGATCGTCCGATCGCTCCACCGGTAATTCTGCATCGTGAAGCTGTTGCGAAACTGATTCGGGTGAACCTGAAGCATCAGGACCTGGGACGTGTGATATCCGGTTCCGACTGGCCGAGCGGAACTTTGTTCATTGCCTCGGGGTCCGGCCCGCGGAGATCGAGCCCGATCCGGGTGCTCGGCAAGTCGCTGCGCATTCAATTCGAACAGGCCGACGGTCCGCCGTTGACTTTGTCGGCCAAGCCGGTCAATCCTAAAACGATCGCCGACTCTGGAACGACGGACGACGCGTTTATCACAATCAGCCAGGGGACGCTCGAAATTGTCGGCGGATTCATGAAGGTTCCGCATTCAGCCACCACGCCGTACCCGCAATGGTTTCTTCACGCGCTGGACGCGAACTTCTCGCTGCAAAACTGCCGCATTCAGGGACCTATGTCGCGCGGCGGTCGGTATCAGGGTCTGATACGCTGGTCGAGCAGCAACGAGAATTCGCGGCGGTCGTCGAAGGCCGGGATGTACGAGCATTTCGGTCAGATTCGCGACAGTTATCTGGCTGGTTCCGGAACGCTGTTGCAAGCCGACATGCGGAGAAAAGCGCTTATCGCGCAAAACAGCGTGCTCGTCGCCGTCGACAACCTCTTCGACCTCGGCATCGTGGGCGATGACTCAGCCATCCGAGCTGCCGTCGACGTCGATCGCTGCACGCTCTCGGCAAGCGAGACGTTTTTCAAGGTCAGCGGCACGATGTCGAAGGCACGCTCTCAGCACCCACTGCAGTTTTTTATGGGCCGGAGCGTGTTTGCTCCGCCGGTCGTTTCGTCTGAAGAATCGGGGCCAACTTTGCTGTCCGATATAAACGCGGCGCGGAAATCCCATCAAATTGACTGGTGGGGTGACGGAAATGGATTCAGCCATCTGATGGAAAGGACGCTGAACAGTCCCACAGACGCCCCCGGCGTTTCAGGAACATTCGAGAAAACCTGGGGCACAGTCTGGGGAGCCGAGCACTGTCAACGTCCGTTGACCGAAATCGGTGCGATCGCCTTCAAGAACAAATACCCGCACCGCACAAAGCTTTCTGCGAAAAACTTTGTGTTGGATCCCGCATCGAAAGCTGCCACCTGGTCCACCGACGGCAGCAGCATCGGTGCCGACGTCACGTTCACGTCAATCGACCCGGACGTGAGAGTTCCGGCAACGAAAAGCCGCAGCCGGTCAAAGCGGAAGAACAAGTTTCGCAGGCCAAATTTCTGAGTCACCGGTCAGGTGTTCGGGTTGTTAGGTGTCAGGCACCTGACAACTTAACGCGGCAAAGCCGCAACCAAATACGAAGTACGAAATCCGAAACAAATTCGAAATCCGAATGTTCCAAACGTGCAACCAGCGATTTTTGTCATTGGAGATTCGGATTTCGTGCTTCGTATTTCTGATTTCCAACATGCGCACGGCGCGCACATGTGACGACCTTAGACTATAACGAACTGAGTGCTTAATAACTCGCAGGACAACACGATGACGAAGCCGCTCAACACATTCAGCTCCCGCATCACTCAGCCCCCCTCTCAGGGAGCTTCGCAGGCCATGCTGTACGGAACCGGCATGACTGAAGAGGACATGAACAAGCCACAGGTCGGCATCGCCAGTGTTTGGTACGAAGGAAACACCTGCAACATGCATCTGCTTGGGCTGGCCGAGAAGGTCAAGCAGGGAGTCAAGGCAGCGGGGCTGGTCGGCTTGCGGTTTAACACCATCGGCGTCAGTGACGGCATTTCGATGGGGACCGAGGGCATGTCGTACTCGCTGCAGTCTCGCGACCTGATCGCCGACTCCATCGAAACCGTCATGGCTGCGCAGTGGTACGATGCCAACATCTCGCTTCCCGGCTGCGACAAAAATATGCCCGGCTGCCTGATAGCCATGGGACGCCTTAACCGGCCGTCACTGATGGTGTACGGCGGGACGATTCGCGCCGGCTGTACACCACAGCATGATAAGCTCGACATCGTCTCCGCCTTTCAATCGTATGGGGAATACATCACCGACAAGATTGGCGATGACGAACGCAAAGAGATCATCAAACACAGTTGTCCGGGGGCCGGAGCGTGCGGCGGTATGTATACGGCCAACACAATTGCCTCGGCCATTGAGGCGCTGGGCATGACGTTGCCCTACAGTTCATCCATCCCCGCCGAAGATGCCGACAAGCTGCGGGAATGTTTCGAGGCGGGCAAAACCATCCGAGCCCTCTTAGAGCAGGACATCAAGCCGCGAGACATTATGACGCGGCCGGCTTTCGAGAACGCGATGGTCATTGTGCTGGCCTTGGGCGGCTCGACAAATGCCGTCCTGCACCTGATTGCCATGTCCCGCTCGGTCGGATTGGAGCTGACCATCGACGACTTTCAGCGGGTCAGCGACCGCGTTCCGTTGCTGGCCGATCTGAAACCGAGCGGCAAATACGTCATGGAGGATCTGCACCACGTCGGCGGCACGCCGGCCGTTTTGAAATACCTTCTGGAGAAAGGATTCATCGACGGCGGGTGTCTGACAGTCACCGGAAAGACGCTTGCCGAAAATCTTGCCGAACTACCGGGACTCTCTGAAGGCCAGCAAATCATTCTGACGGTCGAGCAGCCGATCAAGCCGACCGGGCATCTGCAGATTCTCCGCGGCAATCTTGCCCCGGATGGGGCCGTCGCCAAGATCACCGGAAAGGAAGGACTGCGGTTCACCGGCCGGGCAAACGTCTTCGATTCGGAAGAGGAGATGCTTAAGGGTCTCGAGGAGCAGCGAATCCAGAAAGGGGACGTGGTTATCATCCGCTATGAAGGCCCGAAAGGGGGTCCGGGGATGCCGGAAATGCTTACGCCGACGTCGGCCCTTGTGGGAGCGGGACTCGCAAACGACGTCGCTTTGATGACCGACGGACGGTTTTCCGGCGGCTCGCACGGGTTCATTGTCGGTCACGTCACGCCCGAAGCGCAAGTCGGCGGGCCGATTGCGCTGGTCGAAAACGGCGATCGGATCACGATTGACGCCGAGGACAATTGCATCGACGTGGATCTCTCGGACGAAGAGTTGAGCCGGCGCCGCAACGAATGGACTGCCCCGCCGTACAAGTTCACCCGTGGGACGCTCTACAAGTACATCAAAAACGTTAAGAGCGCGGCGGAAGGCTGCGTGACAGATGAATGACTCGATCTACCCGGAACCACCAGAGGCATTGGTGAAACCGGGGCTTAAGCATGCGATGACGTATTTGGGACCGGGCGTCATCATTGCCTCGGTAACGATCGGCAGCGGCGAGCTGGTCTACGCCGCTCGAAGCGGGGCCATCTTTGGCTATGGGCTGCTGTGGTGCTTTTTGTACGCGGGGCTCTTCAAAGCCGTTCAGGTCTACACGGCTGCTCGCCATTTCACGTTGACCGGCGAGCATCCGATCGTCAGTTGGTCTCAATTGCCGGGACCGCCGCTGTGGTTTCCACTGCTGATTGCTGTGCCGGCGGTGGTCCTGATGCCGATTGCGTTTTCTGCAATCCCGGAAATCCTGGGAGGCTACGTTCACCGCCTAGCTGGGGTGCAGCAGCAAAGCCACGACGTTTTCGTCTGGGCGCATCTGGAATTTTGGATCAACGTGTGGAGCAGCCTTGTGCTGGTCGTGTGTCTGATGCTGGCGCTCTGTTCCAACTATACGCTGCTGGAACGCGTTTCGACCTTCGTGCTGGGAGCGATTGTGTTGTGTGTCGGAATCTCGGTCATCACAATTGGTCCCCACCTGACCGAACTGCTCACGGGGCTGCTTGTGCCCCGGATGCCGGAGTATCCAGACTGGCTTTTGACGACACCGAAGTATGCCGCAGAGTTCTCGGATCGAAGCCCGTGGCTGGAGGTTTCGGTTTATCTGGGCGCCGTCGGCGGAGGCGCTTACGACTACATCGGATACATCGGGATGTTGCGTGATAAGAAATGGGGGCGCGCCGGTCGGCGTCCCCTTTCCCGCGCCGATCTGGAAACGGCTCTTTCCACGGAATCGACCGCAAGTCTTACGATGCAGCGGGCAAAACAATGGACGCGGGCGCCGCTGTTCGACACCGTGGCTTCGTTCTTCTTCGTGATTCTGGTCACGCTATTGTTCGCCGTCCTGGCGGCACTCGTCCTCCATAGCGTGCCTGTTGTGCCGGCCAACAATGACCTGCTGAACGAACAAGAGATGTTCCTCTCCCGATGGCACAACGGGCTTCGCTGGGTCTACCGCCTCGGCGTCTTTTTGGCGTTCATCGGAACGTTGTACGGAGCGTTTGAAGTTTATCAGCGGACGTTTGTGGAAAGCGCCTTGGCGATCGCTCCCAAGCTGGCAACGCCGCAACGTATCCAAGCGACCCGCCACGGAGTGGTGGCCTACTGCTTTTTGGGCGGCTTGTTGATGGTCTGGCTGCCCGAAGTGATTGCGGGCAACATCATCCAGCGAGTCACCTTCGGCGGAATCATCAGTGGCGCGGCGTCGTGCGGTCTGTGGTGCTTCGCCATGTTGTGGATCGACCAGGTTCGGCTTCCCAAGCCGCTAAGAATGAGCCTGCCGTTACGGCTGTTGACGTTCATTGCGGGACTCGCCATGACGTCTTTAGGGATTTTTATCATCTTCGAATACTTCAGCGGCTGATCGAGAGCGATTCTTGATCTCTTCGATTGGCAATCCGTTTCAGCCGAAAGCGTCGAATTCGCTGGAAAGTGAGCAGCCGATGAAAATATCTGATTACACCCTGCACCGAGTTCATCTCGAATTGCCGCGATCGATTGATGATTCACAGGTCTGTTTCACCGATCACTGGATGACCATCCTGGAACTTTCGACCGACTCCGGGCTGAAAGGGGTTGGGTTCGAATTGCAGCAGGGTATGCCGATTGCCGTAGCTCACAGCACAGTTCGAATACAATGCGTGGCCGTTTTTGAAGGATGAGCAGCCCTTCAGCGCTGCTTTGCGGATCACTCGTCCGCGTGGTGGAAACGTCGGCGCCGCCGCGATGCCCTTGGCCGTGGAAATTGCCTTGTGGGACTTGATGGGCAAGACGTTGGTACTGCCGCTGTACAGGCTCTTAGGCGGGACGAACCCACATGTGCGTACTTACGGCAGCACGCTCGATTTTCACCTCAGCGACGAAGAGTTTCGAGCCCGGTTGGATGAATTCAAACAGATGGGATTCCGCGGCATCAAAGTCAAAGTCAGCCATCCCGAAATTGATTGGGACTTACAGCGGCTGGGAATCGTCTGTGACGTGATGGGCCATGACTGCGACCTGATGATTGATGCCAACGAAGCCTGGTCGCCCAAGGAAGCCATCCGACGGGCGAACCTCTATCGCGACAATGGGTTCGACATCTAATGGATTGAAGATCCGATCTCCCGCGAAGACTACGCCGGCTATGCCATGCTTGCAGCGGAGATCTCATTCACGCGAATCAATACAGGCGAGTATCTTGCGTTTTTCGGGCAAACGCCGTTTGTTGGAGTCACACGGGGTCGATGTGCTGAACGTTCACGGGTCGATCGGCATGTCGCGAACGGCGGCTCATTTGGCGGGCGACTTCGGAATTCTGGTCTCGTTGGGAAACACGCTCTTGGAGATCGGCGTGCATCTGGCCGCCAGCCTGCTAGAGTGCCTGTACATGGAATTTTCTGACTTGATGTGGAATCGTTTGGCCCAACAACCGATGCAGTTCCAAGATGAATTTGCCTTGGCCCCCGATCGGCCCGGACACGGTATTGAACTGGATTCCAGTGCGTTGGAACATTACTCCCGGCCGCATTAGCCTCGAACCCGGATCTTTCACTGTCTTCGAATTGAGTTGCGGCTCCGCTGCATTCGGATGTCAAGCAAGTGAAAACCTGATAGCCTGACGGTGGCTGAACGTGGAGACCGCCTGCCACGAGCATGAAAACAGCGCGAAGATCGAATCGATCACTGCCAAGCCAGGAGGCCGTGCGATGTTCACGATGCTGGGAAGTCCGCGAAGATGTTGTGACGGGATCACTCGCCGTGAAACGCTCAAAGCTGGAGCGCTTTCGACATTGGGAGGATTCGGGCTTCCGCAGTTTCTGGAGGCCGCGGAAAACGGCTTTGTCCGGCCCGGTCAAGCGAAGAGCGTGATCCTGTTATATCTGCTGGGAGGGGCAGCCACACAAGACATGCTGGACATCAAACCCCACGCTCCCCAGGAAAGCCGCAGCCCGTTCAAACCCATCGCCACCCAGGCTCCGGGAATTGAAGTCTGCGAGCATTTGCCGCGGATGGCACGGTGGATGCACAAGGCGGCTGTGATTCGCTCGGTCAACCACTCTGGGGGCTGTCACAATTGTCTGCCGAGTTACGCGGGCTGGGAGGTGCCGCCCAAAGATCAGCAGCCCTACCCAACCGATCCGCCTAGCATGGGATCGGTGTGTGAGTTTCTGAAACAGCATCGCCCTACCACAACACAGAGCGAATTTCCCGCCTATGTTTACCTGCCTTGCTATCTCGGTTGGGGACAGGCGTTTCGCCGCGGCGGACCGTACGGCGGTTTTTTGGGCAAACAATATGACGCACTGACCACCGAATGCCAGCCGTACAGACAACAGGGCCAGCCGGCGCCGGTTCCCGGCAAGCCACAGACTGTGCTTGGCATGCCGGCATTGCCGAACAGCACGTTGGAGAAAGACGTCACCATCGACCGGCTGAACGCGCGTCGCGGCTTGCTGCAGCAGATCGATGACCAGCTCCGTCGCCGTGATGTGCAGGAGAGGAACGTCGCTTATAGCTGTCATCAACAACGGGCGTTCGACATCTTGACCTCATCGCGATTGAAGGCTGCCTTCGACCTCGGTCGAGAGCAGCCCAAAGTGCTTGATCGCTACGGCCGAACCTTGTTCGGTCACAGCACGCTCATCGCTCGGCGGCTTGTGGAAGAAGGGGTGCGGTTCGTCAACGTGACTTGGGACCTGTTCTGGGATCGGATCAAAATCGACTACGACGCCTGGGACACGCATACCAATAACTTTGCGATCCTCCGCGAGAACAAGCTCCCCGGGTTGGATCAGACCTACTCGGCCTTGATGGAAGACCTCGACGCCCGCGGTTTGCTCGACGAGACCTTGGTCGTGATGATGAGCGAAATGGGACGCACGCCGAAGATCAACCGCAGGGCTGGTCGCGACCACTGGACGTTCTGCTACTCTGTGGTGATGGCGGGCGCTGGGATTCGCGGCGGAACGGTCTACGGCGAGTCCGATTCCCAAGCGGCCTATGTGAAGGATCTGCCGGTCAGCACCTCAGACATCTGTGCGACAATTTATCACTGCCTGGGAATCAATCCGGAATTCCGCGTCAAAGACCACAGCGGCCGCCCGGTCGAAATTGCCCACGGCGGCCGACCGATCCGGGAAATCACCACGTAATCGACGACGAGCCGACAATCCAGGGCCAACGCACGGCAGAGGAGACTGAGGGTGGGTGGGACAGCGACGCGAAAATTTGGCACCTTTCTCTTACTTTCTCGCTCTTTCGGGCTTTAAGTGGGTAAGGGAGCGAGGTCCGGTTCGTCCCCGGATCACAAAAACCAACGGATGGCCAACGCCTCAAACAATCACTGATAATCTCACCACTGACCCTCATTTCGCATAGTCCTCTTGCCGTTTTCCGCTGCCCGGCGTTACTATGGGGGCCTTGCCGCCCACGGGTCGGATGCGCAGGGTTCTCGTTCTTCGAATCGAAAACCCCTGACCGGAGCCAGTACCGTTTCGCGTAATGGGATAATCTGGATGGGATGCAAAGCTGCCGGCAGCCGGAGTCCGGTTTCTGTTCGCACGATCTTGCTGGCTGGGTTGGTATGCCTGCTACAACTGTGCGAGACATCGGATCCAGCCAGCGCCCTCGCCGACGACGGACAGGACGAATACAATCTCGGCGCCGGCCTCTACAAATTAGGCCGCTGGAAGTTGGCCGCCGATTCCTTTCGCAAGGTTGTCCAGCAGTATCCGAAACATGTTAAAGTTCCGTTGGCGCAGTTTTTTCTAGGCCAGACGCTGGTCAAGTTGGAAAAGTACTCCGAGTCGCGCAATGTGCTGCGCGGCTTCGTCAAGGACTATCCCAAGAGCAAGTACCGGGCCGACGCGATGTACCGCGTCGCTGAGTGCAGTTACCTGCTGGGTGACCTCGAGCCAGCGGAATCGGAGTTCGCCTCGTTTCTGAAAGCCTATTCGAACAGCGACTGGGCCGAATGGGCCTTGCCGGATCTGGCCGACGTGCAACGCCGCCGCAACAAGCCTCGCGAAGCGGTGGCCAACTACCGCCGAGCGCTGCAGCGGTTTCCGAACAGCCGTCTGACGGAAGAGACGAAATTCGGGCTGGCCCGTTCCTACGAAGCACTCCGACGCACCGATGACGCCGTCGGTTTGTACGAGCAACTGGCGGCCAATCGAGCGGGCGAGCGCGCTGCCGAAGCCCAGATGAAACTTGCCACCATTTATTTTGACGAACAGAAATACGATCAGGCGGCCGAGGGCTACGTGCGGCTTGTTGAACAGTTCCCGGAAAGCCCGCTGCGACCCGAAGCGGAACTAAATGCCGGTTTTGCATATTATCAGCACAAACAATACCGCCAGGCGATCACCCGGTTCGAACACGCGGCACAGAATGAACGGCAGCGTCTGACGGCTGATTATTGGAAAGGCATCAGTCTCAAATCGCTGGCAGAGTACGGCGATGCGGTGGCGATCCTCGAAGCCACGTTCAAAGCGAATGCCGATGGCCCGCTCGGCGAAAATATCCTCTATCAATGGGCCGATTGCGAACTGCGCCGCAAGCGGTTCGAGCAGGCCGGCGGCCTGTTTCTCGACCTAGTCAAACGTTGGCCGAATGCTGAATTGGCCGATGATAGCCTGTTCTATGCCGCCGAAGTAGCCCTTTTGGGCGGCAAATTGAACGAAGCCGCCGCCTTGGTCGATCGTTTCAGCCACAAGTACCCCGGCAGCGGCTTGCGGATGTACAACAAATTGTTGCGGGGCCGAGTGTTGGTCGCTTTCGGTGGCGAAACGAACTTCAAAGCTGCGGTTCAGCATTTCGACAACGTGCTTGAAACAAGCAACAAACCGAGGACGCAATCAGAAGCCCGTTACCATTTGGCCCGCACGCTGCAGAGACTGAACGACGATGTCGAAGCGCTCAAGACAATCGCTCCGCTCGTCGAGAAAATCCGGAAGCAGGGGACGGACTCGAGTTTTCTCGACGCGCTCATTCTTGCCGGTCACAGCCAATTGGCCCTCCAGAAGTACGAGGCCGCCGACGAGACGATGTCTCTCTACCTGAAACGAACGGTCGACCAGCCCCATTCCGACGACAAAGCGCTGGCGGTACGTTCGATTTCCAGGGCCCATCTCGGTCGAAAGTTAGCCTCCCAGGCCGACCTGGAAACGATAGCTGACCGCTTTGCCGAGTCTACCCTCGTCGCAAAGACCGTCTATCGGGTGGCTGAAATCGCCTACGAAGCCAAAGACTGGGACTGGTCCGCCCGGTTGTATGAAACCATCGTCCAGAAGGGACCGAGTCAGCCTCATCTCGCCCATGCTCTTTCCGGACTGGCCTGGTGCCGATTTGAGCAGCAGAAATACGACCAGGCGGCGACATACTTCGCCCAAGTCGTAGCAGAGTTTCCCGAGCAGAAAGTTCTCGCACCGGAGGCAGCGTTCAAGCTGGCCGAAGCGCTGCAAAAAGCAGAGCGGCTCTCCGACGCAGCGGCGGCTTACGAGATCGCTTTCCAAAAATTTGCGCCGGCCGCCGCGGCGAAGACGGGTGATGAGCTTCGTTCGCCCGAACTCTATGCCTATCGCTCCGGACTGTACCGGGCACGGGTCCTCCGCACCTTGAACAAGATCGCCGCGGCTGACAAAGCCTACCAAGCACTGCTGACCCGCTTTCCCAAACCGAAGAAACTCGACGAACGATTGGATGAGTGGGCCCTGCTCAATTACGACGCCGGTAACTACAAGCGGTCAGACGAAATCTTTCAACGGCTGGTCACAGAAACTCCCGACAGCCCGTTGGCCGACAATGCCCAACTCAGTCTTGCCGAGAGCGAGCTGATTGCCGGACGGCTCGATGCCGCCCGCAAAGCATTCGACGCGCTGCAGCAAAGTGCCGCGGCGGACGAGCAAGTTCAGGAAGTGTCACTACGCCATCTAGTCGGTATCACGGTCGAACAGGAAAAGTGGAATGAGACCCTTAAGCTTGCCAGTGACTTTCTGGATCGTTTTTCAGAGAGCAGTTACCGTGGTTTGACGGAGTCTCAGCTCGGTAACGCCCAACTCAACCTCGGAAAGTTGAACGAGGCACTGAAGACCTTTCAGAAACTGAAAACCGAGAAGGCTGAGCCGGTCGACGGAGAAGACAAATGGATACCGCAAATTTGGATTATGATTGCGGAAATCTATGCTCGCATGAAGAAGTATGACGATGTTGATGCGAACATCGCGGAACTCCGCATACGCAGTCCGAAATACTCCCTGTTTTACCAAACCGATGAGATCACCGGACGATGCCGAAAAAACCAAGCACGATTCGAGGACGCCCGGACAGCATTTCGCCGGGTGATCAGCGATGCGGTGGGCCGCCGCTCTGAAACGGCCGCAAAAAGCCAGTTTCTTTTTGCGGAGACGTATTTGATCCAAAAGGACTATGCGACGGCTCGCCGAGAGTACTTCAAGGTTTACGTGTTGCACACTAAGTACCCAACATGGCAGGCGGCATCGCTGTTTCAGGCGGCCAAATGCGACGAAGCGCTCAATCAGTGGAATAATGCGGCCGATGCTTATGAAGACTTGATCGAGGAATTTCCGAAAAGTGATCATGTGGCCGAGGCCAAACTGAGACTTCAACTTGCCCGAAAAAAGCTTGTCCGAAAATAAGGATGAAGGATGAAGATTAAATAAAATTTCAACCTTCATCCTTCAACTAAGGAAGTAAAACGTGATGACAAGCACGCTCCCCCGGGAGCATCGCTGTTTGCGTCGATCCTCCGGAACCTTTCCCCTGTTTCTGGTGATGGCTTTGTGGACCGTCGCCGCTTTCTGGGCAGCCGATTCGGCAACTGCACAGGATGCTGATGCCGGACCATCGCCGATCGTCATCGATACAGGCGTCAATGAAGAGGGGGGGGCCGGCCCGCCGTCTGAGCAGTCGTCGATTCCCAAGGATGCGCTCGGAGTGCTGCGGTCGCTGCATTGGTACTTTTTGGTCCCGTTTCTGCTGGCCTCGGTAATCGCCGTTTGGTTTGCGATCGAACGTCTGGTCGTGCTGCGTCGGGGACGAGTCATTCCCCGCCCGTTCGTAGAGCGGTTTCTTCAGCACCTGGAACAGGGGAAACTCGACGCCGAGGAAGCGCTGCAGATCTGTGAGGAAAACGGCAGTCCAATCGCCGCTATCTTCGCCCACGGGGTGCGCAAGTGGGGAAAACCGAGTGTAGAAGTTGAACAGGCGATCATAGACGGTGGCGAGCGACAAGTCAGCCAACTGCGCGAACATCTGAAGATCTTAAACGGAGTGGCCACGGTGACCCCATTGATCGGGTTGCTAGGAACGGTCACCGGCATGATCATGGCGTTCAACGACATCGCCAGAACAAATGCCATGGGCCAGGCGCAGGAACTTGCGGGGGGCATCGCCGTTGCCCTACTGACGACCTTTGTGGGACTCTCGATCGCCATTCCCACACTGATCATCTACATGTACCTCTCCGGGCGGGTTGATTCGCTCGTGATGGAAATGGACCTCTCGGCACAGGACGTGGTGCAGTTGATCTCGTCCGAGGCGCTCTCCAGGCAAACGGTCCCCACGACGCATGTCCACACTCGGCGTACGCCGGGGACTTCGACTGTCGAGAAAAAGACCAAACGGGCCGTGTGAACCGTGGTGCCCGAGCGGCGCCTCGTCTTCCGATCCACCGACCGCGTCCTGCGTGTTCTTTGGAGGGATGGCAAGAATCTCTGACAGCAGGAGCGGGGACTACGGCGTGGGCAGAGCTAATAACGCCGAAAGAAATGGTGAGTGGAAAGTTTCGCTCTTGACCTTACGGCAAACCTTCGATCGAAGCAACACTCGAACAGGGGCCTCTTTCGACTGCCAAAAAAACTTGCCTATGCTCTCTCTCCGCTGTTTTGCAATTGACCTTGACCGGCTCGGTTGAAATCCATATCGTCCCGCCTCTGCCATTCTCCCTCTCTGCAAATCACACTCACAATTCGCATGCTCTTCGGGTCGTCGCGCGGCTGTTCCCGCTGCCGGCTGGTCGACAGACAGTCCGGCACGCTTTGGCCAACCGCATTCGACGGACAAGCTGCCTGTCCCCACTACGGGAGTCGTCTCTCCATGAAACCCTCGAACGGCATCGCATTGCTCGTCTGCTTGTCTTTGATCGGCTGCCAGGGCCTCAACCTGCGGCCCTCGAAATTCCAGTTTCCAAGACTTCCTGAATGGAAGTCGAAACTGCGTTCTCAAAGTCCCGACAAGCAAGACAACGAGTTCGAAACAACCATTCAAGTTCCGATGGTTGGCGACTACACAACAGTCGCCGGACTGAATTTGATCAATCTGCAGGGCATCGGATTGGTGACTCGATTGGATGGGACCGGCAGCGACCCTCCGCCGTCATCCTTCCGGACGCGACTGCTCGCAGAAATGCGTCGTCACGGAGTGACCAACCCCAACGAGGTCCTTAGATCACCATCGACGGCGCTGGTCGTGATTCAGGCTTATTTGCCGCCGCTGGTCCGTAGGGGTGACCAGTTCGATATCGAGGTTCGCGTCCCCGGAGTCGACAAAACCACCAGTCTCAACGGGGGCTGGTTGATGGCGACGGAACTTTCCGAACATGCGGTCGTGCCGGGACGAGGTCCGCTGAAAGGCCACATTTACGCCAAGGCCAAAGGGCCCATCCTGATCTCGACCGGAGAAGGGGACCGGGGCTTAAAAGCCGGTGTCTTACGGCGTGGACGTGTGCTGGGTGGAGGCATTTCGACGAAAGATCGCAATCTGGCACTTTACCTGCGAAACGATTTTCGCAGCGTACGCAATTCCAAGCGGATTGCCGACCGCATCGGTACGAGATTCAGCGATTACGACCGATACGGACTGAAGCGACCGTTGGCCGAAGCCAAAACTGATCAGAAAATCGAGCTGATCGTGCCACTCCGATACAAGGACAACTATCCGCGATATCTGGAGGTCATTCGCAGCATTGCCTTCCGCGAGACCGACGTCGCACAGCGTGTGCGAATGCAGAAGCTCAAGCAGCAATTGATTGTTCCAGAAATGTCGGAACGCGCCTCGTTGCGGTTGGAAGCGATCGGTCTACCGGCCGTTCCGATCCTTAGAACCGGATTGAACTCATCCTCGCTCGAGGTGCGATTTCAAGCGGCCATGGCCCTGACCTACTTAAATGAGTCTGACGGCCTGAAAGTCTTAGCAGAGACGGCGCGGGTGGAACCGTCGTTCCGCGTCTTTGCGCTGGCGGCGATGGCGGCAAGCGACGACGCTGAATCCAACATGCTGTTACGGGAACTGCTCAATGAACGTAGCGCGGAAACGCGGTATGGTGCCTGGAGAGCATTGACGACGATGGAGCGGCACGATCCCTTGGTCCACGATCAAGGAATCAGTGATGAGTTTCAGTTTCACGTCCTGGATACCGACGGCGAGCCGATGATTCATTTGACGAATCGGAAGAAAGCGGAAATCGTGCTGTTCGGCAAGGACCAGCGCTTCCACACACCAATCACGGTCAGGGCGGGGACGCACGTTCTTGTGAACGCGCCGCAAGGAAGTGACACACTCATCGTCAGCCGGCACGACGTCGGAAGCGATCAGCGTAAAATCGTCTCGGCAAGAATTGCCGACGTGATCCGGGCAGCGGCGGAGCTGGGTGCAACCTATCCGGATATCGCCCAAATGCTGTCGCAGGCCGATCGTCAGCACAACATTCCAGGGGGCATCCAGGTCGACGCTGTTCCCCAGTCTGGCCGTACTTATTACCGTCCCACCGACGGTAACGAACCCCAGAGTGCCTCGGGCCGGAAAACACGTGTCGGTCGTGCTGGCCTAGCCCCCAATCTCTTCGCGTCTCGACGGGGTAAGCAGAATAGGAACTCGTCGAAATCTGCCCAAAAGTTCGGAGAAAGCAACCCGGATGCCGGCGTTGCCAGTCACGCCGACGTCCGAGAAGACAGCTCAGACGACCTTAACTGGACGGAAGACGAGCCTCGCAAATGGTACGACTTTTTCCGCGACTGGGAATGGCCACTCGTCGGCAAACAGATTGAACCGGTGCTCGAAGACGAATAATTCTCTGCTGTGTCAAGACTGCCGCTACCGGATACGGACAAAGGGGCAGACCGTTTGAAACTCCGAGTGATAGCGACACAGCCATGAAACAAGAAAAAACTGATTGGGTGTTTTTCTCCGGCGAGTTTGCGTCGTTCTCCTCGCACGCCGGTGGTCGCTTAAGGTTCGCTGATGCTGAAGTCGCTGGAACTGTTCGGTTTTAAGAGTTTCGCCGACCGCACCCGGTTCGACTTTCATCCCGGCATTACCGCAGTGGTCGGACCGAACGGCAGCGGTAAGAGCAACATCGTCGACGCCATCAAGTGGATTCTCGGCGACCAGAGTGCCAAGGGCCTGCGCGGCAAAGAGATGACCGACGTCATCTTCAACGGCGCCCCCGGCCGCAATCCGACCAATCTTGCCGAAGCCACGCTCACGTTCGACAACTCCAGCGGATTTCTGCCCTGTGAAATGCAGGAAGTGCAGGTCGGACGCCGCATCTATCGCAGCGGCGACGCCGAGTATCTCATCAATCGGACGGTCTCGCGACTGAAGGATGTCCGCGATCTGTTTATGGGAACTGGCGCTGGCTCGGCCACCTATGTGATCATCGAACAGGGGCGCGTCGACCAGATTCTGCAGGCGAATGCCACGAATCGGCGGCTG
>CAUZTK010000044.1:0-17083 GCA_963582395.1 Planctomycetota bacterium
AGCTGAACCCGCACCGACGGAAGCCGCAAAAACTTCTGCGACCCCACCGAAACCTTCCGGAAAAAAACTCTCACCGTTGGAACAGGCCCGCAGACAAGATGCCGCCGGGAAAGCAAAACAAGCTGATCCCGCACCGACGGAAGCCGCAAAAACTTCTGCGACCCCACCGAAACCTTCCGGAAAAAAACTCTCACCGTTGGAACAGGCCCGCAGGCAGGATGCCGGTAAAACGTCCGCCAACAGTGACGAAACACCCGAAGCGTCGTAGTGCTCGGACAGCCGGCGGCCCAAGCAGCCGAAACCTTGAGCGCTCCGAGCGGTGTCACCGGAATAATCGGACGCCCCGTGCGCCGAAGGCGGGTTTCTGCCGGGTTTGTCACCAATTTATTGCTGAAGATGAGAACGTGCCATTTGGCTTAACCTGCTTTGTGAGCTAATTTTGCATGTGAGGCTGCATCCCCGCTCCGGCAGGGCGTACGCGCGGCCATCCTTTTTGACGACGGTTCGAAACGCCGGAATCATGTGATCCGGACGAACCCGGTTCGTGGGCTCCACTCATGAAGCCGCAAGAAAAACCGGTGATCCTAGTTGTCGATAACCATTGGGTGCTGGGCAAATTGATGACATCAGGCCAGCGGGTACTCGATATTCTCAATCAGTCGACAACCGATTTCCTGACGCTCTATGATGCCAAGGTTTTCGCAAGCACCAATCGCAAGGCCTGCATCGCCGAACTTCCCGATACCGTTGTCCCCAAGGTGAAGCTAAGTCTGTTGATCATCCCGACCGAAAAATTCGAGGTCTCCCGCTCCGGACGGGCACATGCGATCATAGAAAAACGCAAGTCATCGTCGTTCGCAATCGTGGCCGATTATTCGGTTCAGGGAACCGTACACCTGACTACCCGTGCCTGCGATTCACTGTACGCCTTGACCAACGGGCTCGGCAATTTTTCCCCATCACTGAGGCAACCATCTCCGGACCGGGAATGGTCTCGATGTCTGCAGCGACGGTGTTGGCGAATAAATCGTTTGTCTCTTGCTTCTGCAGTTGCAAATCCGAGGCAAACACGTTGCTCAGAGAATCCCTAGACACGGCTTGAGCCCCAACCGCCACCCACGAACCCGGCCCGGGGCCCGGCTGCGCAACATAGGAGCAGCCACGATTGCCGGCCAACCGCCGGCACCGTCGAGAACTGCCGGACTGAGTCATCCGCGGTAGGTCGCGTAGGAATTCGGCGTCTCCCACAACGAAACTTCAACGACGGGAAACTCCAAGGTCCTGGCACTCTCGAGGATCAGTTTCGCGATGTTCTCGGCCGTCGGGTTTTCGGGGATGACGTGCAGCGATTCGTTCAGTCCTCGCAAGAACGGCAACACAGGATCGCGCTCGCAAAGAATCATGCGGTGGTCAAGATGTTCGTCGATCCAGCTTCTCAGCGATTCCTTAATCTCCGCAAAATCGACAAGTATTCCGCATTCGTCCAGTTGGCTTCCTTCCAGCACGATCACCGCCCGTCCGTTGTGACCGTGAAGGTGCCGGCACTTGCCGCTGTAATTGAGCAGCCTGTGTCCGTAGCAGAAGTCAATGTGCTGAGTGACCCGAAACATCAATTCCCTCGCTCGGTTATGGTGCATTAAGGGTTTGCCCCCTTTTGCCGCTTCCGTCCGTTTGGCTTGATGATTGTATTCGGGCCGCTGAATGTTCGCCGGGGGTCGCGTCAACGCCCGCGGAGACTGTTTGCAGGACCAGAACGGAACGGCTTTCCGGATCGGTAAAGTTCAAGACGCGCAGCGAGGTCCGGCTTTTTGCCGGGCGGAGCCAACTCGATCGCTTTTTCCTGCCAGCCGACCGCCTTGTTGAACACTCCAACTTCGGCATAAGCAGCAGCCAGCGTGTCCAGGAACTGGGGCCTGCTGTAATGGGTCGCTTTGGCGGCGTAATCAGCCCAGTAGACCGCTTGTTTGCCGTCCCGCAGCGAGGCATCGCTGTTTGTGGCCAGAATCCACGCCAGTTCAACGGCCGCGTTCACGGGTGCGGGGGTCTGCTGCAGCGCCTCGCGGAAATGAACGATCGCCTTGCGGAACTCACCGCGTTGAGCATCAATGACGCCCAGGTTCGCGTGTGCCGCGGCATAGGATGGCTTGACGCGAAGTACGCGCTGATACTGTTCCGCAGCCTGGTCGAGGAGCCCCTTTGTCTCGAAGAGGAATGCGAGATTGTACAAGGCCCCGGCATGGTTGGGGTTGATGCCCAGCGCCTGTTCGAAGTGGGCCTTCGCCCGATCGAGGGCCCCTTTCCTGCCGAAGGAGATACCCAAACTGATGTGGGCATCGAGCGAGTTGGGGTTGATACGAATGGCGTGCTGAAGATGCTGCACTGCGAGGTCGAAGTTCTGCTGTGCTTCAAACACGAGCGCCAGATTATAGTGGGCATCGTCGAGGTTGGGATTGATTCGCAGGGCACGCTGAAAACACCCCGCCGCCTGGTCCAGGTTCCCACGCTGGGTAAAGATCAAACCAAGCGCATTGTGCGCTCCAGCCGACTCAGGTGCGAGCCGCAGTGATTTCCGAAAGTGTGCTTCGGCGCCGTCGAGGTCTCCCTGCCTGAAGAGAGCTCCGCCCGCCAGATACTGCGTGTTGGCGTCGTCCGGCATTTTTTGCAAGGCACGCAGCGCCAGCCTGTCCGCCTCTTCATGCTTTCCAGCCCAAGCGAGAACTTTGGAAAGATTGCGCAGTGCGACGGCGTGCGACCGGTCATCGAGCTTGCTTTCAATGCGCCGAGTCACCCGTTGGAGCACCTCTTCCAGTGGGGCGGTCGAAGGCGGCACGATCTGCTGCGAAACGAGTTCATCGAGAATCGACTGCGCCAGCAGCCGATTGCCGTCAATCGTCGGATGCACATGATCCAGAAACAGACGCTCACCGGGAATGCCGTGTTCCGAGTATTTATCCACCAGGGTCACGAAGTCAACGAAAGGGACGTTCTGGTCATCCGCAACCTGGGCGACGATTTCTTGCATCGGCGAGATCGCTCGCAACGGGCAGATGTCCTCGTCGAGGGCGCGCCGAAACGCGGTCTTTGCTTCAGCGAAGCGCTGCAGATCGACGAGCAAACCACCGCGACGGTAGTGCAGCTCTGCCAGACGCTCGTCGATGGCTGCCGCCTCGTCCAATGCCGTCAGCGCCTGCGCGAACCGGCCGGCAAGACGGTCTTGGGTTGCTTGCTCGAAAAGCAATCGAAATCGCCGGAGTTCCGCGGAACCGAGGTCGGATCGCTGTTCACTTTTGAACGGAGAGCAGTTCCGCAGGTTAGCTGCCGGTGCCACAAGCACCACGCGGGCGCCTGCCGAACGCGCAATTTTGACCATGCGGGTCAAATTGGAACGGTAGTGAGCCAACACCTGTCGCTGAAGTTGATCATCACGGGTGTAGGCATCCGGGCCGATGCTGCTGTCTAAAACCGTGACAACTTCGTCGGCCAGATCGCTTGTTATCGGCCGGTTTCCGGGTGCTTTTGCGGCAAGGTCGCGGAGACGTTTGACGACGGAATAGGTTCGCGTGCGACCAAAGAGGGCCCCCACACCGCGGACGATGGCCGGTGTCTCAAGGATGTCGGCGTAAGTGCGGCGTTCCAAGAACTCGTTATGGCCGGAGTAAATAATGAACAGGTTCGGTTGGTAGCTGTTCAGCTCCTCCATAAGCAGGGCCACACGGTAGCTGGCGTAGCTGATGCCGCCCGCATTGATGACTTCCCATTGCTGCCTCGAGTCCAGTTCGGGTAACAGTTCTCGCAGCCAGCCACAAAACGAGGTCGTGTCGTCGTACGGTCGGCCATAGGTGGTCGATCCGCCGACACAGAAAACGCGAAATGTTCCGGCCGGTTTGACTTGGGGAAACTGCTGGTGATTGAACCACTTCCGTTTGTTCTGAGCGGTCACCAAGTTGGCTGTTCCGTCAGCGGTGCTCTGCCGGACAAACAGCGGGACCTGCGACGTAAATCCCACATAAGGATCGTCGTCATACAACGCGGGCTGAATGCCGATGGCAGCCAGAAGCAGTTCCAAGACCAGAAAAAACCCAACCGCGGCCAGCAGCGCAAAGAGAGACTTTTTTTGTAGCGACATCCGGCCACGCCGCTTCGACGTCGCTCCAGCCTTGTCGGCAGCGGCACGGTGAAATCGGTCAGAGATACTTCCGGTCGGCATGTCACGGGTCCTCACAGGCGGTTCTTGTTCCGGCCGGTCCATCATCGGCTTGTTAATCGTATCATTCTCGTTTGGCCCTCGAAAAGGGAAAACTCGACATCACGACGCGATCGGTGGGGCTGGTGAGTTGTTCCATCTGGGCGAGAGAAAGGGATCCGGCTCTCTCGGAGATGGGCCAGACCCCGCAGCGACGGCCTGAATAATTCTCGACATCTTCAAATAACATAGTATCAGGGCGTGCGCCATAGTGAATGGGCATAACGGTCCTATTGATCGTTGGAAAGCCTTCTGCATAAGCCGGTCTCTGAATACTCATACTCCGATCGCCAGCTTCCACCACAAGTTCTTCCCTCCCGCCAATGCCGATGATACAATTTTCAAGAGATCGAACAGCAAACATCGCACAAAACGCTGCGCGGCTCAGTTCAACTCGGTTTTATCGCTCATCGATCCGCAGAGCTACGCGACGAGCGATAAAACCCTATTTGTTAGATAAACCAAGGGAGAAAACATGTTTGGAGTATTTCATGAACTGTACCAGAATTCCCGAATATCTCAGGCGAAGAGTAAAGCTTCTGATGCCAAAAGTTCGTCGACTCGTGCCCAACAAGAAGTTAACGCATTGAATTGGAAAGTTGAAAAACTTTACATGATTACTGAGGCCCTATGGCGCACATTAAAAGAGTCCCAGGGTTTAGAAGACTCCTTCCTTGAAAATCTTGTCGAGGAAATTGATGCCGAAGACGGCAAGTTAGACGGTAAGGTTGCTAAGTCATCACCTCTAGAATGCCCAGGCTGTGGTAGAGCCATGTCGGCCAAGCTTAAAAAATGTATTTACTGCGGCTCAACTGCCAAAGGTGCAGTCTTCCGTAGGTGAGGTTATTTAACAAAGAAGGATTTGACTTTGCGGGAGCGCACGGTGGACGTAGAGTGACGTTGGGGGGTGAGCATGATAGGCGATGAAGTGATTCTTCAGTTTGGCAAGGGCCGTCCGAAGTTGTTCTCTCGCCTGCAGGAACTGCGCTTCGTCGCTTCAAGCGACGCCCAACAGCCGCGCCGCGTTGTTCCAGAAGAGGTCTTCGATTTGCGCGTCGGTGAGACGTTCCGACCAACAGGCCCACTTCAATGAACGCAGTTGTTCCAGGCCAATCAGGACCGGATCGATCTTGGTGTGCTTCTCGCCCCACACGGGCGTTTCCTCGTACAGCCAGAGAAATGAATCCCCGGCAGAGAGCGAGCGCCCCCGCGAATGGCTGACCGGCAAGTCTGACCCGTACATCAGCTTGTCCGGGCCAATGATCCGCATGATCGCCTGATGAGCGATCGGCTCGCAGTTGACGCTGGTGTCGAAGTACAGGTTGTCGAGACCTCTCAGATGCGGGAGACCCTCGAGGTTGTGTGCTGGCTGAAACCCCCGCGCCGAGTGGGCCAGAATCAGCTTCATGTTCGGATATGTTTCGCAATAGCGGCGGATCGATGCGATGTTTTCCGGGTCGGCGACCGCACGCGATTTGACCATGTGCAGCGTGATCACCCAGTCTTCTTCGTCGGCAACTTTGACGAACGGCTCCGGCAAAAAGTGCTCGATCGCGGATTCCCAGGTCGGCTTGGTGGACGACATTGTGTGATAGCACTTCAGGCCGTGAAGGCCGAGACGGCGGACCTCGTCTCTGACCCACTCGGGATCGTCTTCGGGCTTGATGAAGAAGAGCCCGCGGCAGTTGGGGTCGTCGGCGATCTGCTGCGAAACCCATTCGTTGGCCGCCAAGTTCTTATTTTTGTTGTCGGCGGTGACAAACGGAATAAAAAGTGCTTTGGTCGTGCGGCCCGGATGAATCTCCTCAATCGACGACATGTACTGCGCGTAACCGAGATCGGCTGCATCGCCGTTCGCAGGCCACGAGACACAGTCTTTTCGCCACAGGTGCGTATGGGCATCGAAGATGCGGTCGGGAAGAAATGCAGCGAGTTCGCGTTCAAAGAACTCGCGGTCGATGTCGGTTGCGCGACCAAGATTCGAGGCCATCTTCTGCTCCTCTCGTCGGCTGCGGTGCAAAGTCACCCTGCCGGGGAAATCGACCACATCTATTCGACGTACAGAAACGCGTTGAGATTGAACATCGCCAGGGCAAACTCCCGCAGCGGCTGCTGATCGAGGAACTTCAGCGAGAGCCGCAGCTCGGTCGGCGACGGCACCCGACTCGCCGTCAACACATAAGCGAGCTGGATCTGTCGGAGGTGGTCATCACCCGCTTCCCGACGCATCCGTCGGGTGAATGCGGTGGCCAGTTCATTCGAAAACCGGCCGTTCAACAGCTCTAAAGCCTGCGGGGCATGGGTGCTCGATTCGCGGCTCGGGCAGCTCGTTTGCAGGTCGGGTTGATCGAAGACATCCATGAACGGCAGCTTCAGATTCCGCTTGGCAAATAAGTAAATCGAACGTCGGTCATGCTCGTTTCGGTCAGCGGTCACCTGCCATTGCGAGGGCTTGTACAGCAGCTTGGTCAACTCAGGATCGACCAGCACAAAAACGCTCGGCCCATGTGCCTTCCGGTTCAGCCTGCCGGAGATGGCCAGCATCGCGTCTCGAATTTCTTCCGCTTCCAGCCGCCGGCGGCTGAAACGCCACAACAGACGGTTTTGGGGATCGATTGATTGCGGATTGCGGATTGCGGATTGCGGATTATCTTGACGCCGCACGGTGAATTCCGGATTCCGCACTTTTGAGGATTGTTGATACGTCGCCGAGTTGACGATCAGCCGGTGCATCGCCTTGATGCTCCAGCCGCTCGAATGCGGATTGCGGATTGCGGATTGCAGAATTGGTGGGCGCGGCCGCATAAATTCGACGGCGAGCCAATCGAGCAGTTCGGGATGGCTGGGCCGTTGGCCGTTTTGTCCAAAATCGTTTGGTGTCTCCACCAGCCCTTGGCCGAAATGATAGAGCCAGATGCGGTTGACCATCACCCGTGCCGTCAGCGGATGCGCAGGCTCAGTCAGCCAGCGGGCAAGCACCGTTTTGGGACGCTGGGTGTCGTCGGCCAGTTCGGGCGCATCGTCCGGCAGAAGCACGCCGAGCGCCCGCAACCCGACCTGTTTGCCCTTCTTGAACTCGTTCCCGCGGATGAGCAGGTGGATAGGAGCCCGCTTCTGGGCATCGTTGCGGACGCTGAAGATGGTCGGCAGCGGCTGGGGACGGCGTGCTTCGGCAGCTTTCAACCGCGCTTCGATCTCTTGGCGGGACGGACCTGCGGTGCCTGCGAGCGTCTTTTTAATCTTTCCGATTTCGGCCTCGAGCGCGTCGACCCGCTGTTTCCATTCCGCCTGCTCTTTCGATGAGGCCGACGGAATTTCGTATTCGTGTGTGGCGGACAGAAAGGCTTGCAGCCGGTAATAATCTTTTTGTGGGATCGGGTCAAACATGTGATCGTGACAGCGGGCACAACCCACGGTCAAGCCGAGAAAGGCCGAACCGATCATGTTGGTCATCTCGGTCAGCACTTCGTTGCGGCTGAAGGCGACTTCCGCATTGCCCGCGTTCCGCCGCACCGGTCCCAGCCGGTGAAACCCGGCGGCAATCCGCATTTCGCGTACCTGCTCGTCATCCCGGTCAGAGAGGATCTCGGCCAGTTCGTCGCCGGCCAGTTGTTCCAGCACAAATTGGTTGTACGGCTTGTCGGCATTGAACGAACGGATGACGTAATCGCGGTAGCGCCAGGTGGCGGCGTGATGACGGTCGTACTCGAAGCCTTCCGTTTCCGCGTAACGAACCACGTCCAGCCAGTGTTGCCCCCACCGCTGACCGTAGTGTGGACTCGCCAGCAACCGGTCGACCAGCCGTTCATAGGCCAGCGGCAACCGGTCGTTCAGGAAGGCTTCGAGTTCAGCCGGCGTCGGCGGAAGACCGGTCAGATCGAATGTGAGCCGGCGGATCAGCGTCCGCCGGTCGGCTAAGGGGGCCGGTCGTAGACCGTTCTCTTTCAGCTTCGCCAAGATCAATGCGTCGATTGGACTGCGAATCCAATCGCGGTCCGCCGAGTCGTCGAAGCTGGGAGTTTTCGGATGGACCGGTTGTCGAAACGACCAGTGGCTGCGGTCCGATTCGGTGTATTGATTCTCAGGAGCTGTACTCGTTGCCTGATCTGCCGCGGCAGCGGTGCAGACGGCAGACACAATGCCGCAAAAGAGTACGACGAACAGAGCCAAACAGTGCACCGAATTGCTCCCACTCTCATTTCAGCAGTCAAGGATTGCAGTCTTTGGGGAAGGTGAAGCCCCCGCAAAGCCGCCAACATCACCGCTTCGGCAGGAGCTTCGCCCTCCCGTAATCTACGGCCATGCCTCCCCATACTGTAATCCGTGGCCGTGCCGAGCACCATCGGTCGGTCGTCAAATCAGTTCGGCAATGGGGCGGCCATCGGGCAGCAGGGGAATGGGGCGGCCGGCAGCATTCACCGTTTCCAGCGTGGTGTCGATGCCCAGGTGCCGATACACCGTCGCCAATACATCGGTCGGACTGACGGGACGATCGATGGGAACCTCACCTTTGGAGTTCGATTTGCCCAGCACCCGTCCAGTTTTTAATCTGCCGCCGGCCATCAGAATGCTCATCAGGGCGCCCCAGTGGTCGCGGCCGCCGGTCTTATTGATTCGGGGCGTGCGTCCGAATTCCCCCCAAACGAGCAACAGGACTTTTCGATCGAGCCCGCGATCATAAATGTCTGAAATGAGCGCCGCCAACATTCGGTCCAGCGGAGGACCTGAGACGTCCATGCCCCGGC
This sequence comes from Planctomycetota bacterium, assembly GCA_963582395.1. Classification (GTDB taxonomy): domain Bacteria; phylum Planctomycetota; class Planctomycetia; order Planctomycetales; family Planctomycetaceae; genus CAUZTK01. The sequence goes on from CAUZTK010000044.1 coordinate 8,989, forward strand.
TGGGACCTTGGGAACCGTCGGCGGGACGATTATCGTGGACGATGTTGCGGTGCCAATCCCAGCACAGCGAATCGGGTGCAGTGCTCAGCGTGACGAAGCTGACCCCCGCTTCCACCAGACGACGTGCCAGCAGCCCCATCTGCCCCCAGCGGTGTCGTCCGTAGCGCTCTCGTGTTGCCGGCGATTCCTCGTTCAAGTCGAAGGCGCGGCGGGCCTCGCCGCTGGTCACCATATCCAGCGCGACGCGCTGGAATGCGTCAACGCCCTCGATCATCGGCGAGGCCTCTGCGTTCCGCTTTAGCCGGTCCAGACTCCTCAGCAGCGTCTTACGTTCGTCGAGACGGTCCAACGTCAGGTCATCGGCCAGTTTCAGGTCGGCGCTCGCTTTTTCGAGCTTCTCGGCAGCAAGCTGATTTTGAAAGGGATCCTGCATCACGGTGAACGGCGTATACCGCACACCTAGATATCCCGCCCCCATCACCGAGCCGATATTGAGGTTTTTTGTCTGATCTTCCGAAAGCAGCACATAGGCGGGTAGACCGGAACGGTTCGGGCCATGAAACCGCGAGACCAGGGCGCCCGACGAAGGATGAGTAGATTGACCGCCGAGTCCCGGATACCCCGTCGAACACCAGTGTGCGCCGACGAAGTGCCCGTTGGTCGAATGCGTCACGGTGCGGATGACCGCCGCCCTGTCGAGCATCTGTGCCGTCAACGGCATCGTTTCGCAGACCACAACACCTGGCAGCACGCTTTGAATCGTCGTGTACGGGCCGCGGATTCCGTCCGGGGCCGCGGGTTTGGGGTCGAAGGTCTCGAACTGGCTGGGTCCCCCGCCGAGCCAAATTTGGATGACGGCGGTGTCAGGAACGGAGCGCGACGATCCAGAAGTCTTCACCGCGGCCTGTGCCCTGAGCCTTGCGATGTCAGCCAACGACAACCCCGCACCCCCGGCCAGCAGCGACGACTGGACAAATCGTCGCCGCGAGATGCCCGGACCGATATCGGCCGTTGACGTCCTTGATCGATTCGACCTCGGTTGTCTCAACATGGTTGCACCCGTACAACTAAGGTGATTTGGCGAATGGTTCGACTGCCGAAATTATTATCGACGTGAGGAAGTCGAAAAAATACTTACATCGAAAGACACCGACGCGAAGATAAAGTCTAACCAAACCCTCTCCGCCTGTAAAGCGAGTTCGCGACGCTGTTTAGAGCTGATTAGTTTTTCAAACAGGAGCAAGGTGACCGAGCGAGGATGTCTGGCACGGGACCTCAGCATGAAAAACTGGCCAGCCCTGTGTGTGGCAAGTTGTTCCGGCTTGGCATTGGCAGCCCATGCGAAGCCATCGCTCCCAGGCGATCTCATTTCGTTCCATTTCGTGTTTCGGCTGAAGCCGTTAAATGTGGAAGACCGATACAACCGGTAATCCCCGCCGAAACGGATTCAGCAACGGATTCGGAAAAAGCGTCATCGATTTCGGCGCGACAGGCAAGTGAATCCTTCATTCGAACATGGACAGGCCACGAGAGGAATGGATTCGATCTCCGAGCGGCCATCGGACCCTGTCAGTCAGGCTGAGCATCGCAGCGAAGCCAGGCTGACGATGGCCGCTTGACTCATACTGTGGAAGCGATGTTCGATGTCTTGTGAGCTGTTGGCGTCTTTGGGCATTGTGTTGGTTGGCATTTCCTCTGTTCTGGCGGACGAGCAGCCGAATCCGACCGAACCGCAGACTTGGGATCGCCCGGCGTGTCCCGACTGCGCAGCCGCTGACCCCGGTGGTTGGATCGGCGGAGCCGGCGTTTACTTCGTCAAGCCCTACTGGGAAACGAACCCAGCTTTTATTTCTGGGTCCAGTCTCGACCCCATGGGCAACCTGACCTCTCAGACCGACGCCAGCTTCGATTGGGACCTTGAAGCGTCACCGGTTGTCTTTGTGGGATATGTTGGCGAGGGCGGAACTGGCGTTCGCGCCCAGTATTGGGGTTTTCAGCACAGTTCGGATATCGCTTTTACGGTTCCGGCCAATCAAACGGCCGGGTCGGCTCGGCCTCTCGGTCTAGCCATCCCGAGGGTCGTCGTGGGCAGCGAGTTTCAGGTCGAAAGCGACCTGGAACTCCACGTGATTGACGTCGAGGTCACCCATCGCTGGTGGGAATCGTGCCAGTGGCGACTGGATGGATCGTTGGGATTCCGGCACGTGGACATGGAACAGCATTACTCGTTCAGCATCGCGGGTGGTACCAACCTACGATCGGTCCATGACTTCGACGGCGTCGGTCCGAGCATCGGTCTGGAAGGCCGCCGATTCTTTTATGGATCGGATGAACTGAGCATCTTCGCCAAGGCCCGAGGGTCGCTGTTGTTCGGCGACGAGCAGCAAGGAGTGATTCTGACCGACATGGCTGGCGGCGATCAGGACCGTTTCGATCCAAGTGATAGCATTCTGCCAATCGGCGAAATCGAGATTGGCATCACCTACGCCGAAGAAAGGAACTGTTTTCGTCTCTTTGCCCAAGTCTCTGCTGTGGGTCAAGTCTGATGGGGGGCCGGCAATGCTTCCAACAGCCATCTCGCCGATCCTCCTGCCGGTGGTCTCGACAACAGCAACATGGGTCTGTTCGGTTTGCGGTTGGCTGCCGGGATTGAGTTCTGATCGAAAAGGACCAATCCCCGTCGATCTACCCACTCGACGGTGAATTTTGCGATGCACGGACTAACGAGCATTCCAGGGTGGGATCTGCGGACTTAATGTTCGGCAGTCGTTGACTGCTGGCTAGTCCATCGTCAGACGCGACAGCAGGGCTGCGAAGTGTTGCAGCGCTTCGACCGGGATCGTGTGTGGACCCGCGAACGGCACAAAGTCGACGTCGAACCCCGCGTCGGTCAGCAGTTCCCGCAGCCATTCCGCAGCTTGAAACGGCAGCAACGGATCTTGATGACCGTGACTTTGCACGATCGGCAGCGGTCCGCGCTCGGCTGCCAACGGCTTCCATTCCTGTTCGCACAAAAGAGTTCCGGAAAAGATGCACAAACCGGCCGGCAACTCGGGTAAACGAAGCGTCACGTCGGTTGCCAACATCGCCCCTTGCGAAAACCCGCCCAGCACAATTCTCGAGGTCGGCAAACCGTGTCGCTGCTGAACGTCTTCCACGAGTGACGTCAACTTCTCTCGAGCTTCCGCCAAACCGTCGGGCAAATCATTTCGCAAATCGCGCAGTTCTCCTCGCTCGATGGCGGCGGTCATTCTTTCGAGGTCCAGCGGCCACCAGGCCCTGCCGCCAGGCATTCCATAGTCCTCGAGGGATAATGGTGCTTCCGGAAAAATAAACCGCAGCGTCTGACCAAACCGTGGATAAACGCTGAGCAACTCAGACCCGATGGAAACGAGATCGGTTCCCGGCGCTCCAAATCCGTGACAGAGGACCACAGCCAGCGAGGCCTCTGCACCATCGGGCAACTGGTCGATCAGGTGACAGTTCAGTCCGCCCAGCGCAGATTTCTGTACATTCATGGAATCATCTCCGGCTTTTTCCGAATTTTGAGAAGCAGGCGAATCGCCTGAAAGTGTGGCCTGCAGATGGCGTGCAGCCGTTACGAATCATGGCCCGGATGAGACTGCAGATCGTCGAGGGCTTGTTGAATCCCGTCAACCGTCTCACCGATGTCGGCGTTGACCACAACGTCGGCAAGGGCATCGAGAGGAGTGGGTTCGCGGTTGATGATGATCAGCCTCGCGCCGTTACGCTTAGCAATTCCCGGCAAGGAAGCGGCCGGCTGCACGACCAAAGACGAACCCATCACCAGGAAGAAATCGGTGTCACGGGACCAGCGGGACGATTCCTGAAGGATGTCCACTTCCAAAGACTGGCCGAACGAAATGGTGGCGTGTTTCATCATCCCACCACATTTCGGACACTCAGGCACACGCTGTGTCGTTGTGAATTCTTCAACCAGCGGTTCGGCAGCGTATCGCGCCGCACAATCGAGACAAGCGATCTCGCGGGCTGTGCCGTGCAATTCGAGTACCGAGCGACTGCCGGCCAATTGGTGTAGTCCGTCGATGTTTTGCGTGACGACACCTCGCAGCCGTCCCAGAGACTCCCACCTTGCCAGGGCCTGATGGGCAAGGTTTGGTTCGGCGTCGAAAAATCCGCGATGTGATTCGGATTTTTGCCGCCAATACTCGTAGCGGGCATCGGCGCTGCGGAGGAATTCGTCGAAGCCAACCGGCTGCGTTCGCGCCCAGATACCGTCCGGTGAGCGAAAATCGGGGATTCCGCTCTCGGTGCTTACGCCGGCGCCTGTGAAAGCAACCCCCCTTCGAGAGGGGGCCAGCCAGCGGGCGATTGTTTCATACTGTGGATTCATCTGTGTGTTCCAGTTTCGGAACTCGGCACCTGGGATTGTCGCGGCTACACCGTCTGTTTGCAAAGATGTTTCAAGCAGTGACCTCGCCATCCCCAACGAACCGCATCTCGACGGTTTGAAGCCGTGTCTACGAATCCGTTTGACGAGACCGGCTTCAGCTTTTTATGATCGGTTGATCTTACGGTCGAGCAGTCGGAATGTCAGCCACAGTCCAAACACGATTTGAAGCCGAGCTGGCAGCTTTAAGGAGCCACGTCGCGGAATTGGAGTGCGCCGCGGAGGCCGACCGATCTACACCTGGCGAGCTTCTCCACCTTGCCGAGTTGCTGGAGTCGGTCGTGCATCACGCACCGATTGTGCTCTGGTCCATTGACGTCGACGGCATCTTTACGTTGTCGAAAGGCCATGGACTCTCGGTGCTGAACCTCAAACCTGACGAAGTGGTTGGTCAGTCGATTTTTGATCTTTACGGTGAGTATACGGAAATCGTGGCGGACATCCGCCGGGCGCTGGCCGGTGAGGAATTTCGTTCGAGGGTGGAGGTCGATGGTCTCTTTTTTGACACGACTTTCATCCCAATCTTCGCTGAGCCTTCCAAGGTCATCGGCGTCCGGGGTGTGTCCACCGTGGTCACGCACCAGGTACGTGTCGAAAGGGAGTACCGGGAAACCCAACAACGGTACGAGACGCTGGCCCACATTGCGCCGGTGGGAATCTTTCACACCGACGTCCAGGAAAACTGCCTGTACGCCAACGAGCAATGGTGTTCGGTGAGCGGTCTTTCACCCGCCGAGGGGCAGCGGCGGGGATGGATCTGCACCCTGCATCCCGACGACCACACCCGTGTCGTGGCGGAATGGAGCCGCGCCGTGGGGTCCGGTCAAGCGTTCCGCTCGGAATTCCGCTTCCGCCGGACGGACGGGGTGACAACCTGGATTCTGGGACAGGCGGTCCCGGAAACGAACGCAGCCGGTGCAGTCACCTCATACGTAGGGACCGTCACCGGCATCACCGCTCAAAAGCAGATCGAAGAAGTTCAGCGGCGGTTGAATCTCGATCTCGAATCGCGCGTTCAGCAGCGGACCGAGGCGCTGCGCATGTCGGACTTGACGCTGCAGGAACAAATCCACGAGCGGAAGCGAATTTTGGAGGAACTGCTCGAATCGCAAGCCCGTTGGCGTTCCGTCGTGGAGGACGCCCCCGACATTATCGTCACAATCGAGCGTGACGGAACAATCCGCTACATCAACCGTTCGCTGCCACCGCTCGAGCAAGCGGACGCCGTCGGCAGAAAGGTTTTTGAATTCATTCCCGAGGACCATCACCTGTGCTCGAAAGCATTGATTTCCTCGGTTTTCGAGACGGGTGAACCGGTTTCCGACGAGTTGGCTGCCCAGGAAACGGGAGGGAGACAGGCCTGGTATTCCTGTCGCATCGGTCCCGTCAAGCGAGGCGACGAAGTCGTCTCGCTGACAATCGTGGCCCGCGACATCACCCGGCAGAAGCAGGCGGAGGAACGGGCCCGGCAACGGCAGTTGGAACTGGCACATGTGTCACGAGTCAGCACGATGGGGGAAATGGCGACGATCTTGGCTCACGAATTGAACCAGCCGTTGGCCGCCATCGCAAACTATGCCGACGGATGCATCCACCGGATCCATTCACAGCAGATCGATGCCGCGAGGCTCGTTGAGCCGTTGGAAGATATCGGTCGCCAGGCAACGCGGGCGGGTGAAACGATCCGACGCCTCCGCGAGTTTCTACAAAACTGCGAGGTTCGGCGGGCGATCGTCGATTTGGACGAACTCGTTCAAGAGGCCGTCAAACTGGCAGATCCCGAGGCCCGTCACTACAACGTGAAGATCGAGGTGCAATCCGCCGATTGGCTTCCGGCCCTCATCGGCAATCGTATTCAAATCGAACAGGTCCTGTTCAACCTGCTCGTAAACGGTATCGAATCGATCGAGAGGGCCCGCGACACACGGCGGTTCATCACGGTCAGAACGAGGACAGAATCGGACGAGCATGTCGGCGTATCGGTCATTGACACCGGTAGCGGGTTGCCCGGCAATTTTGAAGACTGGATTTTCGAACCGTTTCAGTCAACGAAGCCGCACGGGTTGGGGATGGGATTGTCGAGGCGCACGGCGACCGCTTACGGGCGAGTCCGGTTGAGACCGGCGGTGCGGCGTTTCACGTCGACTTACCGGCATGAACAGGAGGCAAACCAGATGACTAATGATACTACTGAAACGACGGTCTTTGTCGTCGATGATGATCCCGCCATCCGCAAGTCATTACGCTGGCTGGTTGAGTCGGTCGGATTTTCGGTGCAGACTTTTTCATCGGCGATGGAATTTCTCGACGGATATGACCCCACTGTGCCGGGCTGCCTTGTGCTCGACATGCGGATGCAGGGTCTCAGCGGGCTCGAACTTCAGGAAAAACTGTGTCGAGAAAGCCCGCAGATTCCAATCATTGTCTTGACTGGCTACGGAGATGTTCCCATGGCGATTCGTGCCATAAAGAACGGCGCGTTCGATTTTCTCGAAAAACCGATGAGCGATCACGTGTTGCTGAAGCACATTCAATCGGCCCTTGCCCGAGACAGAGAAAACCGTCAACGAATCTCTGACCAAAAAGACCTTTGTGAGCGGTTTCATCGATTGACACACCGGGAACGTGAGGTTGTGCAACCGGTCTCGGAAGGTCTGTCGAGCAGGCAAATCGGAGAAGAACTGGGCGTCAGCTTCAAAACGATCGATTCCTACCGCTCCAAAATTATGAAAAAAATGAAGGCGAAAAACCTGCCCCACCGGGTTCGATTGAGCTTGGAGGCATCCACGGAGGGCGGTTGATCGAGCCAACCCATTCACGACATTCGCATGAGAAAAAGAGTTGAACGAGCAAACGGTTTCTCTGAAACTCAACGGGGTCGCAATCGCCGACACCTTTGCAGAGGCATTTTCCATGGTAGCGACGCGGCTGGTCGTGACCGCCGCGACCGAGCGCTGGGCGAAAATTGCCGCCGCCGAACTGTGCGGGTACGCCACCAGCGTCATTGCCTGCGACGCTGAGGCCGCCGTGGAACGGAATATCGGCTTAGTCAATACACCCGACGGACGTCCGGGTGTCAGCATTCTGCTCTTCGCATTCAGCCGCAGCGGTCTGGAGCAGGCAACTGTCAGCCGAGTAGGACAATGCGTCCTCACCTGCCCGACCACCGCTTGTTATAATGGTATCGAAGATTCTCTGAAGGACAAACATATTTCGATCGGCGGAAAATTGCGGTACTACGGCGATGGATTTCAACGCTCTAAGAAGCTCGGCAACCAGCGCTTCTGGCGCATTCCGGTCATGGACGGCGAGTTCGTCTGTGAGGATCGGTTTGGGACCGTGGTCGGCGTGGCCGGCGGAAACCTGTTGATCTGCGGAATCGACCAAATGTCGACCCTGGCTGCCGCCGAAGCGGCCATCAGCGAAATCCGCAACGTCCCCGACACAATCGTGCCGTTTCCTGGCGGAATCGTCCGCAGCGGAAGCAAAGTCGGTTCCCGTTATAAAATGCTCAAAGCCAGCACGAACGATGCCTACTGTCCGACGCTCGCTGCACAAACCGAGACCGCGCTGCCGGCCGGCACCGGAGCCGTTTACGAAATTGTAATCGACGGTCTTTCGCCCGAGAGTATCCGGCAAGCGATGCGAGTTGGATTACACGCC
>CAUZTK010000045.1:0-16999 GCA_963582395.1 Planctomycetota bacterium
ACGATCTCGGTTCCGTCGGGCGAAAAGTAGCCTTCACCGGCCCGCGGCAGACCGAACGTCATCTGGCGAATGTTGGTCAAATGCCGGGCTTCCGCCTCGGCTGCTTCGGTGTCGGTCTGCGGCTGCGCGGAAATCACCGGCGCAGCACAAAGCATGAGAAAACAAACTGTGAATGGACGATTCACGGTAGACCTTTCGTGCTGGAATGGTCATCAGAAGCGACGACTCGATGGCGACGTTTGTCAGAAGTCAAGCGGCTACTTCCCTGCGTTCAGCGAATCCGAGATTTCCGGGCGCCCTTCAGGTGGTCAACTTCGGCAGACCGTATGGCCTACGGTACTGTTTTGTCAGCATGCGGTTGGCCTGTTCGCTGTTGGTGATCTGTTCGTTCTGCGGATCGAATTCCAGCACGGTCCTCGTCCGGAAGGCAATCTCGCCCAAATGCACCAGCGCACAGGAAAGATGTGCGATCTGAGGCGTCGCCACCGGCGTCCGCCGGCTGCGAACGCAATTCAAAAAGTTTTCCATATGCTCATCGTATCCGCGACGGGCACGAATCGCTTTCGGTACTCGGGGACCTTTCTTTTCCTTCTTGCCCAGGTAGACCTGAAAGTATCCGCGGCGCGAGAAGATCATGTACCCTTTGGTGCCGTAAAAGGCGTTGCCGCTGTCGAAGCCGTGCAGGCCGTACGGCGTGAACAGACGATCTTCGTAGATCATCGTTTTCCCTTCGGCATACTCATATGTGACCATCATGTTGTCGGGGTACTGGCGGTCGCCTTTGTTCGACCCGCCGTAATGGACGTCGCTGCCGTGCGCAGTAATGCGAATCGGATGTGTCTCGACGCCGAGCCCCCAACGGGCCATGTCGACGTCGTGGATGCCATCGTCGCCGATATCACCGTTTCCGAAATCCGGGTAAACTCTCCAATTTTTATGGAAGCGGTTGACGTTGAACTTTCGTTGTGGGGCCGGTCCCAGCCAGCGGTCGTAATCGACTCCGGAGGGGGGATCACTGTCGGGCACGACTTTCCGGGTGCCACGATTCTGAACATTCCATGCCTTGGCGATCTTCACCTCTCCGATGACGCCGTCGGCCAGCAGTTTGCCCGCCAGTTCGGTCACCGGACTGGAGCGCATTTGCGAGCCGTGCTGCACGATCCGGTTGTACTTTTTCGTGGCTTCGATCATCAGCCGTCCTTCGCGGAAGACGTGCGACAGCGGCTTTTCGACATAGACGTCTTTTCCTGCCTGAAGGGCCCGCAGCGCAATCGGCGCATGCCAGTGGTGCGGCGTGGCGATGATGACCGCATCGACATTCGGATCATCCAACACGTCTTCATAACGGGAGGTGGTTTGAGGTGCGGGTTTGAAGACTTTCGGAATCAGTCCGGCCATTTTCTCGATCTGCCTCGGATCGACGTCGCACAGCCAGTTGAACGTCGCCGCCGATCCGCGCGAGACCAGCCCCCGGACATGATGCCCCATAATGCCGCCGCATCCGATGATCCCCAGCCGAACATGCGCAGGCGCCGCAGCCTGTGCCGTTTGTGTGTCGGCCAACACCGAGACGGCTGCCGAAGTCCCGACAACCTGCGCCGAACTGGACAGAAAATTGCGACGAGTGACTCGCTCGGACATGACTCGCTTTCTCCGTTGACGAGTGGTGAGGAACGTTCAGGTGACTGTGCCTCCCAGTTTACCGCGTCCCTCACTCAAAATGCGACCGCTTGTACAAAATTGGTCAACGGTTAATAATCGCATTGCCGGTTTGTGGCGGAAAGAGCAACCCAGCAGGAGACGGCCCCATGGTGAGTGAAGAAAACAATGCAGGCAGCCGGGAGGAAAGCCTCTACGAACGTTTGGGCGGTGTTTACGCCATTGCCACAGTTGTCGACGACTTCATCGACCGCATCATGGACGACCCCCGACTGAATGCCAACCCGAAAGTCGACGAAGCCCATCATCGCGTTCCCCGGGCCGGTTTCAAGTATCTGGTCACTGAGCAGGTCAGTTGGGCCGCTGGCGGGCCGCAACACTATACCGGCAAGACGATGCGTGAGTCGCACGAACAGCTCGACATCACCGAAGAACAGTGGCAGGACTTCCTCGACGACTTCCGGAAAACATTGGACAAGTTCGAAGTGCCCCAACGCGAGCAGCAGGAATTGTTCGCGATTGTCGAGAGCACCAAAGCCGATATTGTGTTTCTCCCAGGTGCGGGGACCACAGTTTGACACCACCCGCCCAAAACGCTAGCCTCCAAGCGTGTTCAGGTTGACCTAAGGTTTTGTTGCTGCAGGGTTATGCCTTCGGATTGGTTGTGACGGCCCGCACGAGGCGCACTGTTTGCGTTTCGTGCGGGTTTCTTTTTTGACAGGGAGACCAATGATGAAACAACGCATCGGTGAGGAATTGATCGGAACGATGACGCTTGCGGTAGCGGGAGTACTGATTTCCGGGTATGTGTCGAAGGCCGCCGAAAAGGAAGACGGGGGGAAACGGCCCAGAACAAAGTCGCCCAATTCATGCGAGCCAAGCTTGCCAGCTTTCAGAACGCGCTGAAAGGGCTCGTCACCGAAGACTTCGACCTCATCAAACAGGAGCCGAAAAAATGGCTGAGATGAGCAAGGCGACCAGATGGCAGGTCATGCAGGGGCCGGTCTATGCGCAGTACAGCGCCGAATTCAGCCGCTTGTGTAATCAGTTGGTGAAGATGTCGAAGGAGAAAAACATCGACGGGGCCGCGCTGAGCTATATGCACCTGACTCTCACGTGCATTAGCTGTCACAAGCACGTACACAACACCAAGATCACCGCCGGCACGTCGATCCCCCGAGAGAGGGAGTGAGGCCGACCGCTTACAGTGTTCGCCGGGTTCGCCGTCCGCCGACAAAGCTGTCGATGACCATGTTCCCCAAGTCGTGTGCGTTGCAGTAGGCCGCGACGCCTCCGGAGACCTGTGCCATCTGCTCGACGAAGTTGACCAGCCCCAGGTAGAAATAGTCCTCGATCAGCGCGAAGCTCGACAGGTGAATGCCCTGGTCGGCACAGCGTTTGACCTCGGTCAATGTCATGCGGGCCGACTTCTCCGCCGGCGGATAAATCAACACGATCTCGCGGCCTTCGATGTGCGCAGTCGGCTCACCGTCGGTGATGGTGATGATTTGCTTGTTCTGGGCCGGCTGCCGGTTCAGCACGCGGCGGGCGAATTGCAGGCCGGCGTGAATGTTGGTGAAGTGCTCGGGCACAAACTGAGGCGGCCGATCGAGACTGATCCGCATCCGCACCCGCGGATCGAAAATGCTGACCGGCTTGGGGGCCGAGTACAGCAGTTCCCGCTCTGAAAGCGGACTGGCGTAGGTGAAAAACCCGACCATTTGCAGGAAGTCGCCCTGATATTTTCCGCGGACCATCGCCTGCAGCGCCAGCGCTACCTTTTTCGCCTGTCCAAATTTTCCGTAGCGGCCCATGCTGCCCGACATGTCCAACAACACCACTGTAGCGCACGACGTCTGGTATTCGGTGTCGTAGATGACCAGGTCTTCTTCCTCGATGGAGATGGGAGATCCGCATCCCTGCCGGTACAGGGCGTTTTTCAGCGTCTCGTGCATGTTCAGGTTCGAGACCGGATCGCCGTACTCGTACGGTTTCGACTCCTCGTGAATCGTTTGCCCGGCACCTCGGAAGTTGGTCTCGTGTTTGCCCATTTTGTCGAGACGGGAGATGTCGAACAGCTCTTCCAGAGCTTTGTTTTCCACGCGGCGGATTCCCTTCGGCGTGACGATATATTTTCCCTCGGCATCTTTTTCGACGTATCCATGCTTGACCAACATTTCGACGATGTCGGGATGCTCCTCTTCCCAGTCCTGCAGGTTCTCTAGCACGTGCTCGCCATATTCGAGAAGGTATTGACTGAACTCGTCGAAGAGCTCGTCGGCCGACTGGGGCGTGAACTGTTGTGTTCCGTCCCAACGGCTATATTCGAATTCGGGCATGGAGAGCAGCTTTCAGTCGTTAGCTGTTTGTTAGTTTTGAGTTTCGAAGGTCAAGTTGCCGCTTGCGGCTTAGCGGACCGTCACTGGGTTCTTCCTCGCAAATTTGGAACTCGTGATTTCTCAAACCGCATTGTAAGAAAATCTGCTCGTCTGACGAGACTTGACTAGCCTGGGGTGACCGCCTCGTCGAATTCCGACAGCATCTGCAGCACTCGACGGATCAACTCCGGCAGTCTTTTGCCGGTCACGGCGGAAATTTGCACCACCGGTCGGCCGATCTCCTCCTCGAGCAGTTCGGCTACCGCAGACGCATCAGGAAGTTCGCATTTGGTCACGACCGGTATTTCGGGCCGCTGAGCCAATGAGACGTCGTACTGTTTGAGTTCTTTGCGGATGTTGCGGTAATTCTCAATTGGGTCGGATTGGTCCATCGGTTGCGGCTCGACCAGATGCACCAAGACTTTCGTCCGTTCGACGTGCCGCAGGAACTCGTGTCCCAGCCCCACGCCGGCATGGGCGCCTTCAATCAGACCGGGAATGTCGGCCACGACGAACTGCCGATCGTAACCGACCCGCACCAGCCCCAAGTTGGGAAACTTGGTTGTGAACGGATAGTCGGCAATCTCCGGCTGAGCTCGCGACAGCCGGCTCAGCAGCGTCGATTTGCCTGCGTTTGGTTTACCGATCAGCCCGACGTCGGCAATTAGCTTCAGTTCCAGCGAGACGTTCCGCTGCCCGCCCGGCTGGCCCTCTTCAAATTCGCGAGGCGCCCGATTGGTCGCGCTGGCGAAACGTTTGTTTCCCCGTCCACCTCGACCGCCGCGGGCCACGACAATTTCGTCCCCGTCTTCGGCAAGATCTCTCAGCAGGTGCCCGCGGCCGGCGTCGCGGATCAGCGTGCCGGGCGGAACCAACACAACCACGTCTTCTCCGTTTCGTCCGTGCCGAAGATTCCTCTCCCCGTGTCCCCCCTTTCCGGCCCGCCAATGCTTGTGACCGACAATGTTCGCTAAGCTGCCGAGCTGCCGGTCGGCCCGAATCATCACGTTGCCGCCATTGCCGCCGTCACCGCCGTCCGGCCCGCCGCGCGGAACGTATGCCTCGCGGCGGAAACTGCGGCTGCCGTTCCCGCCGTCACCGGCCAGACAATAGATAGTCAGTTTGTCAACGAACATCGAATACCCAAGAGTTCTTTTGCACTTTACTCGCCAACTGTCTCACCGCCACTTGGTAAAACAGGCCGAGGGAGAGACAGAGAGAGCGGGGAGATGAAGCGAGACGATCGGCTCATCAAATCCTCTCTCCCTTTCTCTTCCTCTTCTTCTGCAGCCTCCCAAAATGATTATTGTACATCGAAAACCGGACGCCGGTCGGACCACGGCTGAAGCTGTTCCAAAACCCGTGCGGTTTGCAGAACAGTCAGATCGTCGAACCGTCGCCCCACCAACTGCAACCCGACCGGTCGATTCGATTCGGCCCGGCCGCAGGGAACAGTACAGGCGGGCTGCCCCGTCAGGTTCAGCGGATAAGTCAAAGCAGTCCAGCAGAGCGCGCGTGGCTGTTGACCCGACAGCGGATCGGCGTTGTCCTGCCCGACCGGAAACGGCGGCACTGCCAGCGTCGGCGTGATCAGCAAATCATAGTCGTCGTAAATACGCCGCATCTGCTGCCAGAATGCGTTTCGGGCCAGCGTTGCTTTGACAAAATCGACTGCGGTTAGTTTGCTCCCCTTGTCGACGAGTTCATGCAAACCAGGATCGAGCAGGTCAAGCTCTGCGGGCGGTCGCTGTGAGTGGACGGCCGAAATGCCTCCGTAAAAAAAGACGTTCCAGCACGCATACGGATCTTGCCAGTTCAAGTCGACCGTCTCGACAATCGCGCCGGCTTCGCTGAGACGCAACGCAGCCGTTTCACAAATCGTGGCGACCTCCGGATCGACCTGAGCATACCCAAGGTCCGGACTATAACCGATCCGCAGACCGTCGATGCCGCGATCCAGCTCGGCCAAATAGTTCGTCTCGCCAGCCGGAAGCGAAGTGGGATCGCGCTCGTCGGGGCCGGCCATCACCTCGAGTGACAGGGCCGCATCGGCAACAGTTCGGGTCAGCGGACCGGTGTGTCGCAGCGAATCGACCGGTGTGGCCGGATAATTCGGGATACGTCCAAAAGACGCCTTCAACCCCACCAGACCACAGAAGGAGGCCGGGATGCGGATCGATCCGCCGCCGTCGGTTCCTAGTCCGATTGGTCCCATGCCGGACGTGACCGCCGCCGAGGCTCCGCCGCTGGAGCCGCCCGGCGTCAACTGCGTGTTCCACGGATTGCGAGTGATGCCGAACAACGGACTGTCGGTGACCCCTTTCCAACCGAACTCCGGCGTCGTGGTCCGACCGATGAGGATCGCTCCCTCGCGGCGGATTCGTGCGACCGACGGTGCGTCTTCGCGGCTGATGTTGTCGACAAACAGTTTCGAGCCGGAGGTGGTCCGCGAATCCTTGACGGCGATAATGTCCTTCACCGAAACCGGCACACCATGTAACTTTCCGAGTTCCTCTCCTCGCATCACCGCATCTTGGGCCCCTTTGGCCGCCGTCCGGGCCTCGTCGTCCATCGATGTGCAGAAACAATTCAACAGCGGATTGAGCCGCTCGATGCGCTGCAGCACTGCCTCAGTCACCTCGACCGGAGAGACTTCTTTCGCGCGAATCGCCCCCGCCAAGTCGACCGCCGAAAGATAACACAAATCTTCGTTGTTCATCGGTTGTCCTCGGCCACCACGGAACAAGAACGCTTGCTGTTTTTTATGCCGCGAATTACGTGAATGACATTACACGAATTACACGAATCGGGTCGGAATGTGAAGCCACAGCCTGTTTTAGAGCGGTCACTGCACGAGAGATCGCTGCAATCCTCGTCGATCTTCTTTGCCATCTGTTGCCGTTTGGTACACTGACGAGCATGTGGAAAAGGTTGCTGCGGGTTAACCGAAGGGCAGGGCAATGTTGCACCGTCGTGATGCGATGATTCGTCTGGGGCAGGCTGGTCTGGGTGGGCTGATGCTGCCCGGTCTGCTGCACGCCGAAACGGCGAGCGGACGGCGTCAGCCGGCTGTTCGAGATGCCAGTAGGCTGACGCCCACTGCTCGTCAAGCCGCAACCGCTAAGTCGTGCATTCTGGTGTATCTGTGGGGCGGACCGCCGCATCAGGATATGTGGGACATGAAACCCGAAGCTCCTGACGGCGTTCGCAGCCTGTTCAATCCGATCGACACAGTTGTCCCTGGCGTGCAGATTTGCGATCAGTTACCGCACATGGCCCAGCACACCGACAAGATGGCCATCGTCCGCTCGTTCACGCATCCCAGCAATATTCACGAGGTGGGCGTCTATCACACATTGACCGGCAAGATCGACAACACGCTGGCCGTCCCCCGCAACCAACGCAACCGCCGAGACTTTCCCAACGCCGGTGGCGTGGTCTCGTATTTTACGCCCCCTGCCGTCATGCCCGCCAGCGTGACCGTTCCCCGACCCATCGGACATGACGGGATCGTCTACACCGGCACCTATGCCGGTTTTCTCGGACCTAAACATGACCCCATGGAGTTGCAGTCACCGGGTGAGGTGAACGCCCCGCCGCCGCACAGCCTTCAGCTACTCGAAGACTTGAGCAATCACCGTTTGCAGACCCGTTACGGCTTATTAAAAATCCTTGAAAACTATGATCGGCACATTCAGTCATCGGCGGGCGGGCGGCCTCAGTCGGCTGTTCGAGACACCAGTGGGCTGACGCCCACCGCTCGCCCCATCGACCGTTTTGCCCGTGGCGGGTTCGACCAGTTTCGCGAACAAGCCTTCCGTATGCTCATTTCGCCCGAGGCCAAAGGGGCCTTCGACCTGGACCGTGAACCGAACCGGCTGCGCGACCTCTACGGCCGCAACGAGTACGGCGAGGCCTTCTTGCTGGCCCGCCGATTGATCGAAGCGGGCGTCCGCCTGGTGACGGTCATTTGGTACTACATCTGCCCCAACGGCAATGTGGCCAACGTGTGGGACAATCACGGCGGTACCGGATCGCTGGGTGGCATCACCGGATACCAGATGCTCAAGGAGAAGTATTGTCTGCCGCCGCTCGACCTAGCGTATTCGGCTCTGCTGCAGGATCTCTATGATCGGGGCCTGCTGGACGAGACGCTGGTGGTGATGCTGGGCGAGTTCGGCCGCACCCCGAAGATAAACAAAAACGTGGGCCGCGACCATTGGGGTCCGTGTCAGTCGGTGGTGCTGGCCGGCGGTGGGATTCAGGGCGGCCAGGTGTACGGTGCCAGCGATCGGATTGCCGCCTATCCGATACGGCATCCGGTCAAGCCCGAGGACATCATCGCCAGCATGTACCATGCGCTTGGTCTCGAGCCGGAGAGCCTGATCTACGATCAGCAGAACCGCCCGCACCACATCAGCGACGGTCAGCCGGTGCATGCGCTGTTCGGATGAGGGAAACAGACGAGCAACTCCGGTGTCAGGCATTCCGCCCTTCGAGACTCCGATCTCCGATGACCGAACCCAGCGGTTCCGCTCACGAATCGGCGACAACCGCAGCGATCATTGGGTCGATCGGGCTGGCCCAGGCTGAGACTTTGTCTGAATCGAGTTGACGCTTGCCCGGATCGTGGGCGAGACAGCCTTCAATGACCTGACAGACTTCCTCGCTGGCAACGGGACAAGATTTCTTCAAATTTGGGGCCCGCCAGTTCGCGTGTCGCCGCAGCAGTTCCAGCACGTTGGTTTCGGCGAAGAGCGGCATACCGGTCAGCATTTTGTAGCCGACCAGGCCCAGCGAAAACAAATCGGCCTGTGGTCCGACTCATCCGCCCATCATCTGTTCGGGGGCCATGTACCGTAGTGTGCCGACGATTCGATCGTCGGCCTCGGGATCGCTCTGAAGCAGCGTCCGGGCCAGTCCGAAATCCATCAGCTTCACCAGTCCACTGCTGCTGAGCATGATGTTGGCCGGTTTGACGTCGCGATGGATAACCCCTGCGGCATGGGCGTAAGTCAAGGCCCGAACAATCTGACCGAACGTCTTGCGAAACTCTGCTTCGGGGAACGGGCCGCCGGAGTCGAGAATTTCGTTCAGCGGGACACCGTCAGAAAATTCCATGACGATGAAGTACGTCCGGAACGCTGCAAAACGACCGTACATGCGGACAATGTTCTCGTGCTGGAACGACCCAATGATCTCCGCCTCGGTACGGAATTGGGCCAGTGCGCCCTGGTCGTAGACCAACCGATGACTCATCATCCTAAGCGCCACACGTTTTCCGGTTTGAAGATGCTCTGCATCGTAGACCACCGACATGGCTCCTCGTCCCAGCCGCCGGGCGATGCGGTATTCATCCAGCGTCTTGCCGGCCAGTATGTCGTCGCGGCCGGGCAGTCCCAACCGTTCGGAAATCAGCAGCATCAGCACAACACTGATTTCCGGAAACCGGCCGGCCAGTTCGTGAAACTTGTCGGCTGGAAACACCAGCGTGCCTACCGGTGTTGCTGCCACGACGTTGGCGCTGCGCGGTTCGTCTGTCAGCAGCGCCATTTTGCCCAGCACCTGCATGCGGTTGGTGCGTGTCAGGACTTTGCGATTCCCCGATGCGTCATCAAGGCTGATTTCGACCTCGCCGTCGCACAACACCATCAGCAACGTTCCGGGATCGCCTTGCCGCATCAACGACTCGCCGACGTCAAACTCTTGGGGTTGCATTTGCAATTCGATGATTCGAATCACATGCGGGGGCAGCGACGAGAAAGGGGGATATTGCGACAAAGAAGAGCCGAGGGTCCAGAGCGGAGAGTCGAGAGCGGGGATTGCGGAGTGCGGAATCTAGAGCCAGACGACTTCCCATTGCCTACTTCCTGCTCTGGACTCTGGTCCGCCTCGAATCGTAGACTTCTCCAACACGGTGTCCCATACCGTCGCCGAGAGCAAACCCTCGTCGAAGATTCGACAAATCAGCGCCGCATAAGAGGGGAAACGGTCGCAGGACCGGCGTTCTTCGATGACCTTGGCGATCGATTTACTCAACTCGGGAAAACGAGAGGTGAATTCCTCGATTGTCGGCTGCTGATCATTTTGGCTGCGAAAGTCGTGCTCGGCGACAATCAGCTCGAGCTTCAGCCGATCGTCTGACGCGATTTCGGGGTCTTTTGCAGGTATTCCTCGACCCGAATCCCCCGACCACTGCGCCAGCGCCGACATTGATCGACGAGCAAGACATCGACCCGCTGTCTGACGGTGACGGTGGGGAATTCCGCCAGAAACTCAAACGGGTCGGGAGCGGTTCCCTGAGTTTCGCAGTAGGCGGTAAAGCGTTTGAGCAGTCCGCACTTCGATTCGCCGGCGCCGTGCTGCTGGGACATGACGTCCGGTTCCGACTGGTATGATGAGCCTGAATATCTCTGCCGCCGATTGTCCGATAAAACCGGGACTCATGCAACCGGCCGTAGATTCTCTGACAGGGTGGTGCGTTGTCAGTTGTCCGTGGTGAGTGAGGAGTGGTGAGAATAGGACTCGCCACCTATCTACTGGGACACCAGCCGGCTGACGCCGACCGCTCGACCGGAGATTCTGCTTCAGGCTCAGATGATCCCTTCTCGAATGGCGTAGCGGGCCAGATGGACGCGGTCGCAGCCGCCGACTTTGATCATAATCCGATACTTGTGGCTGTCGGCCGACTTGGACGAAATGTCGAGTTTTCGTGCGACTTCCTTGACACTGTCGCCGTGGGCCAGATGCCGTAGGATCTGCAATTGTAGATTCGTCATTTTGCTCAACACGGTTTTGCGGCAGAGCCGATAGCGCTTCCGCCGGTCGTCGTAAATCAGCTTCCGTCGGACCTCGTCGGAGAAGATGGCCTAATAGGTCGCCGCGCGTTCAACCGCCGTGACGAGTGTTTAGATCGGTTCACTTTTAATCAGGAATCCGTTGGCTTTCAGCCGCAGCGCCTGCGTAAGATCGGCCTCGGAAACGAAACTGGCAAGAAACAGAATTTTGGTGGCCGGCCGGCGTTTTCGGACGGCGGCGGCGATGTCAAACGCTCCCGCATCGGGAAGATCAACGTCGAGGATCGCGACGTCGGCCTCAGCCCCAACGATGCTTTCGGCGCCCCGCTGGAGACTGCTCGAGATCCCGACAACTTTGAGCGATCAGGACATGTCGAGCCGGACTGACAGCGCGTCCAACAGCACCTGTTGATCGCTGACCAGCGCGACCCGAATTCGTTCGGCATTCATGGGATGGCGCTCCGAAGAACTCGGTCCAATGCTATCCGGGTTACTGCTGGCTCACTCCTGGCTGGTCGCGGGGCCTTTGAATGGCGGGGCATCAACGATTCGTCCGTAAGTACTCCTGCAGGAGCTTGAGGAATTCAACGCGATTGATTGGTTTGGTGGTGTAGTCGTCGCAGCCGGCGTCGAGATATTTCTTCCGATCACCAGTCATGGCGTGCGCGGTCAGAGCGATGATCGGATCGCTGTAGTCGTTCCGGCGCAGCCGTCGAGTCGCTGCGTAACCATCCAAAACGAGCGTCTGCATGTCCATCAAAATGATGTCGAACGGCTGCCTTTGGTCCTGGGCGGCGAGGGCCAAATCGACTGCGATCCGCCCGTTTTCGGCGACGGTGACTTGGGCGCCCGCCTTTTTCAAGACAAACGAAATCAGCCGCTGGTTGTCGACACCGTCCTCGGCGAGAAGAAAGCGTCCTTTGAGCTTTGTCGTGGCTGTGCAACGATCACATGCGATTCCTGTTCGCCGATCGTCGTTTCATTGGGGTTTTCGATCATGGGGACACCCTCCAGCGGGCCGGTTTCGATCAACAGCGAGAACGTGCTGCCTTGCCCCGGTTCGCTGCGGACGTCAATTGTCCTGCCGAGCATGGCAGCCAGACGATTGCTGATGGCCAGCCCCAGCCCGGTGCCGCCGTGCTTACGCCTCAGAGATGTATCGGCTTGCATGAACGGCTTGAACAGCAGGACGAGCTGGTCTTCCGTCATGCCGAGACCGGTGTCGATGACGTAGAACCGAAGCATCGGCTTGTCCACCGTCTGCTCCTGCATTCGGATCCGCAATTGAACGCCGTCCGCTTTGGTGGATTTGATGGCGTTGCCGAGCAGGTTGATCAAGATCTACCGCAGCCGCGTAGGATCGCTGAGGACCGTTTCTGGAATTGGGCTGTCAACGTGGACCTCGAACGTGAGTTTCTTGGCATCCGCGCGGACACGCATCAGCGAGACGACGTCGGCCACGACGACAAACGGTGAGAAGCGGGGGCGTTCGATCTCGAACCGGCCAGTCTCGATCTTTGAAAGGTTCAAAATGTCGTTGAGAATCATCAGCAGGTGACGGGCATTCCGGTAGATCGTCTGAATCGTGCCATGACTGTCGGCCTCGGAGATCTGGGGATCGAGCAGGTTTTCTACAAAGCCCAGTATGGCCATCATCGGTGTGCGAATTTCGTGGCTCATGTTTGCCAGGAATTCGGATTTGGTCTGGACGGCGGCTTGGGCGTTGGAGAGCGCCTTGGTCAGTTCCTCCTCACGCCACACGCGCTCCGAGATGTCGCGAATCACTCCCGTAAACAGCGGCTCTGTCTGTCCAGACACGTCGACCTGCCAAACGTTGATCTCGCACGGAAACGTCAACCCATCCTTGCGGACCGCCTCGAATTCGCGGACGCGGCCCAGGATGTGCGTTTCACCACGCTTCAAATAGTCATCCATGTAGCTATCGTGATCCGATCGATACGGTTCGGGCATCAGTACAGAAATGTTCTGCCCGATCAGCTCTTGAGGCGTCCAGCCGAAAACCCGTTCGACCGCGCTGCCGGCCGCCTGAATGATGCCCCGCGAATTGATGGTGACAATGGAGTCGAACGCTGAGGTGAGAATGGCGCTAAGCTGCGCCGTCAGCACCGCCGTCTGCGTTCTCTGCGCGACCAGTTCGACGGCGTCGTCTTGCAGCCGCTGGCATTGACGGCCCTTTCGAGGGCCCGCTGAATCGATTCGGCTGGAACGGTTTGGTCAGAAAGTCAACCGCTCCGGCGCGCAGCAACTGAACAGCCAACGCCAGGTCTTCGTGTCCGGTCAGGACAAGGACAGGAATCAGTGGATAATCCGATCCCATAATGTCGAGCAATTCCCGACCGTTCAACCTCGGCATTTCGTAATCGGTGATGAGCACGTCGACGTTGCCGGACGAAATCGACTGCAGCGCCGACGTCGCGTCAGTAACCAGGGTCACACGATGCCCCAAATCGGTTAGCATCTTTGTCAGGCTCTTGCCGAACAGCGGCTCGTCGTCGGCGACGAGGACTTCCACCGGCCTGTCCGTTTCCGCCGGCCGTGGCCAAGCGGTGACGGTGTCGAAAACAGAAGTGGATTGCAGGATGGTCATCGTGTTCCCATTCATCAAGTCTTTGATCCAAGCCGTTTTCGACTGTCCGGGAATTCTCCGCGCTCGTGACAGCCAGGCTCAGACGTTTGTTTCCGCTGCAGCGGTGACTTGTTCCAATTTAGCTTGCAGTTCCTCTTGCAGTTGCCGCAGGCTCTGTAGTTTCGCAGCCAGGTCTGTGTGCTGTTGATCGAGCCTACCGATTTTCTCCTGCATGCTGTCGCGGAGCTCCTGGACGGCTTCTTTTCAGAAGCCGTCGGAGGCCTTACTGGAGGCAAGCTCCGCGGACCTGTCAGCGGCTGTCTCGGCGTACTTTACGGATGCTGCCGACTTTGCCGGTCCGGCCGACGCTAACGCCGCAGCCGAAGAATTCATTTTTTCTTCAATTATGGCGACTTGCTTAATCAGGTGGTCGTTGTCGGTCGGTTTGAGTATCACGTCGAAAAAGCCGATGCCCATCGCCTGTTGCAGCAGGCTGGCTTCCTTACGCTGCGTGGCTGAGGTCGGCCGCAGCGCCGTGATAAGGATGAATTCCGGGGGGGGGCAGTTGGCCTTTGTCGTCGTAGCGGTTGATTTAACGCGACGCTTTGAACAATTCGATGCCGTCCATCCCCGGCATCAGCAGGTCGGTCACGACCAGCCCGATCGCCATGTCCTGTTTGAGAATTGTGACGGCCTCGATTCCTGAGGGTGCGATGAGGACCACATGTCCGTTCTGGGTCAGGAGCTGATCGAGATAATGTCTGACGTAGCCGACGTCGTCGACGACCAAAATTTTTATTGTTTCGCTCCTACCAGTCGCCACGACCGGATTGGATGTCCGCGGCGTGGTGCAACACGGCCCAAGGCGGCGTGCAATGCCACACCAGGCGCCTGTGTTTCAACGTGCATCATCAAGAGTCAAGTCTGGGCGCGCAACCCAAAATGTGGTTTTCAGACTGTCGGCATGGACGCACCACATGCTTGCTGACCGCTTTGTTCAGATTGTTCAGAAAAATTGTGATCATTCTGGTCAGGGCGACGGCGGATTCGACCTGCAACTTTTTGAGAATGCTGCTCCGCCGATTGCTCGCCGTGTTCACGTTCGTTCCGAGTTGGGCGGCTATGAGTTTGGTCGGTTTCCCCTCGACCATGAGATCCATGATCTGCTGTTCCTGATCTGTCAAACTCGCTAAGAGTTTGCTGATTTCGTGCCGTTCGGCGAGCAATTTGCATTCGGCAAGATCACGCTCGATTGCCTCGCGGAGCCGCACCAGCAGAAATTTAGTATCGAAAGGTTTCTCGATCAGATCGACAGTGATCGCCTTCATTGTCGCGGCTGCCAGAACCCGGTTGGCATAGGTGGTCACGATGATGGTTGAGAAACGCTTCTTGCTTGCCGCCAGATGCTGTTGCAATTCGAGTCCATCGAGTCCGGGCATGCGAACGTCGAGCAACAGACAACCGGGCCTGTTCGGATCGAATCGATTTAAGAACTCTTGAACCGTGGAGTACGTTCCGACCTGAAAATTCGCAGTCTTGAACAGACCCTTCAACGAATCCCGGACGTCCGAGTCGTCATCGACGACGAAAACCGTCGGCTCGGTCGACATAACGAGTTCCCTCCTCCACGGGAAGAATTCGACATGACCGATTTCATCGAGGTGATCAATGTTGCTTTGTGATCGGCATGCAGAATTGGCACAAATTGTGAATACTTGACGAGCCAGCCAGGTAGACCTCATGCCGGCACGTGATCTAAGGCGACTTGACCGAAACAGGAGCTTGTGAAGTCAGCGGAGATCTTCGGACCCGACAATCCGTGAGAAGATCAGTGGAATTTTGAACGGATACTGCTCCTATACATCGTCTCCGGGAGGTTTAAGCCTCCATTGCACAGATGAGCTATGCCGCGTGATTGACCGGAATGATCGGTGTGACCTGTGGAATAGCGGATCAAACGGAGCGCAGCAAAGGATCGATTCTGCGGAGCAATTCGCGGTCGCCGTGGCCGGCCGATCACGCAGAAACCCGTCGCGTTGGGGTACTTATGCTGTACTTGTCGTTCCAATTCTCGCCCCGCGCCTGAAATGCCTGATCCGCTCTTGTCTCTGTATTGACGCCGCGAGTTTCACAAGGCGCCATTTGGGTGCGGATCGCTGACCTGTCTGCGGATCTGGGACAAACATTTGACAATCGATTTCCAACCGGGTAGCGTCAATTCCGGTGCCGTCCCATGATCAGGACGTGCCTCAACGACTATTCATCGGCGACGACGTCACAAGCCTAATATTTTCCATGGGCCCGCTATGTCAGATATAAACCAGCGTTCCTCATGGATCGAGTCTCTGCAGAAAAAATGCCGGCTGCATCTTCCACCGTTCTTCGGTGTGAGTTTGCTGATGCTGGCACCCGTTCTTGGGTTGGGATATTTCTGTTGGTATCTCTGGTTGCCGGTCCTGTGGAATTGGGGATTCAATCCGTCCACAAGGTGCGACATTTTCTCAGTACTTGGAGCGATTTATTTGGTGTTTATTACTTTCCTAATACCTCTTTACATTCTCCAAATGCTCGTCGAGATCCTTGGTCTTCGCGTAGCCGGCCAGGAACGGAACGTTGACTTCCAAGTTGCAGATCCTGCTGCACGACAGCGCGAAATTGAAGTCGAGCTCGGCGAAATTGAAGACAAGTTTGCTGCTTCTGATTCGGAGGGACTGCGTGATACAGCGTGGTAGCGACGTGGAGATGAATTCAACCGGAGCGGTCAAGGCCCATGGCGCATGTCATACTGGAAAGACTAACCAAGCGATTTGACGAGGTGGTGGCCGTCGACGGCATCGACCTGCATATTCAAGACCGGGAACTGGTGGTGCTGGTCGGTCCGTCCGGCTGTGGGAAGTCTACCACGCTGCGTCTGATCGCCGGGTTGGAGGAGATGACCGACGGCACGATTCGTATTGGCCAGAAAGTCGTCAACAACGTCGCCCCTAAAGATCGTAACATCGCGATGGTCTTTCAGAACTACGCGCTGTACCCGCACATGACGGTTGCGAAGAATATGGCCTTCGGACTGAAAATGCGAAAGACCCCCAAAGCAGAGATCGAAGGCCGCATCGGCCGGGCGGCGGATATTCTGGGAATCCAAAACTTGCTGCATCGAAAGCCGGCGCAGCTCTCCGGCGGACAGCGGCAGCGCGTGGCGGTGGGCCGCGCCATCGTTCGCGACCCCGAGGTCTTTCTGTTCGACGAACCACTGAGCAACCTCGATGCCCGGCTGCGCGTCAGCATGCGGACCGAACTGGTCAAACTGCACAGGCGGCTGGAGACGACGATGATCTACGTCACCCACGACCAGGTCGAGGCCATGACCATGGGCGACCGCATCGTGGTTATGGACGACGGTCGGATTCAGCAATTCGACACGCCGCTCAATGTTTACGAGTCTCCGGAAAATCGGTTTGTGGCGGAGTTCATCGGCAGCCCGCCGATGAATTTTCTGGACGGCAGGCTGGTGAGCCAAGACGGTACGCTGCAAGTCGATCTGGGAGAGTTTCGGCTGGAGATCCCACAGGATCGAAGGG
>CAUZTK010000046.1:0-16667 GCA_963582395.1 Planctomycetota bacterium
TCACCATTCACACGCCGAGAGATGCTCAAGCACACGGGAGCCTATGCCACAGCCGCGGTTTTGGGTCCGGGTCGTCCCACCCTGGCGGCCCAGCAGGCGAAGGTCGTATCGAGGAGCGTCATCAGTCGGCAGCCACATCTCTACAACGGCTGGCCGACACTGGTCCGCCGTAGGGGCGGCCAGTTGTGGGTCGTTTGTTCCGGTGGACGCGAGTCGCATGTCTGTCCGTTCGGCCGGGTCGAGGCGATGACGTCCGGTGATGACGGCCAAACCTGGACCTGGCCGCGAGTTCTGCTCGACTCCGCCATCGACGACCGTGACGCCGGCGTGCTGGAAACGTCGAAGGGAACATTGCTGGTCACCACGTTCACGTCGTTGGCGTTCCAAGAGCATCTGCTGGCACCTGCCGAACGACTCAAATTGGGCGATCCCGGTGCCTGGTCCCAGGAGAAGTTGGCCCGCTGGCGAGCGGTCTGCGACCGCTTGAA
Source organism: Planctomycetota bacterium (assembly GCA_963582395.1). Taxonomy (GTDB): domain Bacteria; phylum Planctomycetota; class Planctomycetia; order Planctomycetales; family Planctomycetaceae; genus CAUZTK01. Next base: position 489 of record CAUZTK010000046.1, read on the forward strand.
CGCCGAAGAGCGCCGTAAGGAATTGGGTGTCTGGATGATCCGCTCGACTGACGACGGCAAGTCTTGGTCGCAACGCGACCGCTGTCTGGTCAACAGTCCGCACGGCCCCGTTCAGATCTCCGACGGTCGGCAGTTGTACGCCGGCAAGGAACTGTGGCACGGCGAGGAGCGCATCGGCGTCTGCGAATCGGCCGACGACGGCCAATCCTGGCGCTGGCTGGCGACCATTCCGACCCGGCCCGGCGACGACCATCGCAACTATCACGAACTGCATGCGGTCGAAGCGGCCAACGGCAGCATCGTCGTACACATTCGCAACCACAACAAGAATCAAGAGCGCGAAACGCTGCAAACCGAATCGAGCGACGGTGGCAAAACGTGGTCGGTCCCGCATGCCATCGATGTTTGGGGATTGCCGTCGCACTTGCTGCGGCTCAGAGATGGCCGACTGCTGATGTCGTACGGACACCGGCGTCCCCCCTTCGGAAATCAGGCCCGTCTCAGTACTGACAACAGCCGAACATGGTCCGAGCCGATGACCATCTCCGGCGACGGCATCGGCGGAGACCTTGGTTATCCGTCTACGGTCGAACTGGCCGACGGCACCCTGCTGAGCGTCTGGTACGAACGCAGGAAAGAATCACCGCGGGCCGTGCTGCGCCAGGCACGCTGGAGAATTGGTTAAGACCTGGCTAAAACCCTGTGGCGTGTCTTTTTCGCCAGGGTCAAGAGTCGAGGGTCCAGAGCCAGACGATTTCCCGCTCTGGACTCAGGACTCTCGACTCAATAGCCGATTCGCCTTGCCTCGACGCCGGCACAACTTGGTTCCACGAGAGAATGGCGTGCTTTCGAAAAAGTGACCGCCCGGTGGAAGATGACCTGGTTACTCTCGACCGGACCGGTAACTTCGATATACTGCCACAATAACGAACTGGGGAACGGTTTTTCCGGCACGTTTTCAGTCAAGATTTCCGGAATCGCTAATGTCGGAGTTCGGAAATCAATTTCTTCCGAGTGCCCAAACCGACGAAAAACGACCTTTGCGAACGGCCGTCTGCAATCTGAACAGACGGCCCGATTGTTACGGACGGCAACCGGATGGACGCTGACTGATCGCCGCAGACGACCGATCGACTCGGAACGGAGTCTCATGCCGCAGCACGACCACACAACTTACGACAAGTTGAAACGGCTCGCCACAAATTTGTGGTGGAGTTGGCAGCCGGATGTGACCAACATCTATCGGCAAATCGATCCGGTGCGCTGGTCGGAACTGGGACACAACCCGGTCCTGTTCCTGGAAGAATACACTCCTGAGCGACTGGAACAGCGGGCCCGCGAACTGGTCCTGCACTCCAGCGTGAACCGGGCCTACCGCCGCTGGCTGGAATACATGGACTCGGACGAGACTTGGGGTTCGACGCATGCCGGGATTCTCGGCCACAGGCCGGCTGCGTATTTCTCGGCGGAGTTCGGCCTGCACGAATCTTTACCGATTTACTCCGGCGGTCTTGGTGTTCTGTCCGGCGACCACCTGAAGAGCGCCTCGGACCTGGGAATTCCGTTGGTGGGGGTCGGACTGTTTTACGACGAAGGGTACTTTTCGCAGCACGTCGACGCGGACGGCTGGCAGCAGGAATCGTACACCGAACTCGACACCCGTAATCTCCCTATTCAGCAGACCACCAGTTCCGACGGAAAGCCGGTTGTCATTGCGGTCGAGACCCGCAGTGGCAAGATTTACGCGCAAGTCTGGCGGGTCAACGTCGGACGAGTGCCGTTGTTTCTACTCGATACCGATATTCCCGAAAACAAGGACGAAGACCGGCATCTGACGGCGCGGTTGTACGGAGGCGATCAGCGGACCCGCATCCGCCAGGAGATCATGCTGGGCATTGGCGGTGTGCGGGCGCTCAACGCGCTCGGTATTCATCCGAGCGTGGTCCACATGAACGAGGGGCATTCCGCCTTTGCGCCGTTGGAACTGATTCGTGTGCGGATGAACAACGATGGGTTGTCGTTCGACGACGCGCTGCGGGTCACGGCGGCGATGGGAGTCTTTACGACTCACACGCCGGTGCCCGCCGGGCATGACCGCTTCGGCGCGGCGCTCGTTGAAGAGCACGTCGGACCGCTGGCCGACGAACTGGGATTGCAGACCCCGGCTCTGTTGGGGCTCGGCCGGGTCGACCCGCAGAATCCTGAAGAATCGTTCTGCATGACGGTGCTGGCCTTTAAGCTCAGCCGCCGCGCCAACGCGGTCTCCAGCCTGCACGGCGTCGTCAGCCGGAAGATGTGGGCCAGCCTGTGGCCGTGGCGCAGCGAAGAAGAGATTCCAGTCGGTCATATCACCAACGGAGTGCACGTGCCGACCTGGCTCGCGGTGCAGATGCGGGCACTTTACGATCGCGTGCTGCCGGCCAACTGGTTCTTACACAGCGGCGAGCCGGACGTGTGGGCCGGCTTTGAAGAAGTCACGCCCGCCGAGCTTTGGGAGACGCACCTGTCGCTGAAAAATCGGCTGATTGTTTATGCGCGCCAACGGCTCATCAAGCAAGCGAAGCGGCGGGGCGAATCAGACCAGCAGATCGAGAAACTCGGTGAAGCGCTTGATCCCCGTTTCTTGACGATCGGATTCGCCCGCCGATTTGCACCTTACAAGCGGGCCGACCTGATCACACGAGATCTCGCCGCGCTCGAAACACTCGTCAATCATACCGACCGACCGGTGCAGTTCATCTTTGCCGGCAAGGCCCATCCTGCCGACGAAAACGGAAAGTCCATCCTGCAGCGGATCTTCAAGCTAAGCCATCAGCCCGAGTTCAACGGCCGCGTCGTCTTCCTAGAGGATTACGACATAAATCTCGGCCGGCATCTGGTTCAGGGGGTGGACGTCTGGCTGAACAGTCCCCGCCGTCCGCTGGAAGCATCGGGGACCAGCGGACAGAAGGTGGTGCTCAACGGGGGGTTGAACTGCTCGGTTCTTGACGGCTGGTGGGCCGAAGCGTATGACGGCTCCAACGGCTTCGCCATCGGCAACGGGTTGACCCACGTCGATGCGGACGTCCAGGACGAGCGGGATGCCCGAAACCTGCACGACGTTCTGGTCGACGAAGTCATTCCGCTCTATTACAACCGTGACGCCGACGACCTGCCCCAGGAATGGATCAAACGCATGAAACGGGCGGTCCGCACACTGGGGTGGCTGTTCAATGCCGACCGCATGGTGATGGACTACGTCAGCCAGACCTACATCCCCGCAGCCGGCGGACTGTCGTGTGATATGACGGTCATGACGTAGCTATGCCGTATGAACCATACGTCACACAGATGTGTCCACATTTGAATCACAGTTCCGTGATTCTACCGACTTCCGCTCACGGAGGGTTTCATGTTTATCCGCGCATATGACTTCGTTGACGGTGGCTACTTACGCAAACTCGCCACTGACCACGTAAAACCCTTGCTCGATCCACACCATTTAGTGAACACGATCATTTCCCGCCAAGGATATACTCTCGCCTAAAACACGCGACTTGTTCGCGTTGTCTACTACGACGCCCGCCCGGGCGACGAAACTGACATTGATCCGTCTATCCAATAATACTGGGACGCCGTCGAACTCCTTGCTGATACGCATCTGGGGTTTGGATCCCTGCGTGGCAAATCACGCAAACGTCCGCCTCGGCAAAAGGCTGTTGATACCCTGCTGGCAGTTGATATGCTTGTTAGTGCTTTCACGGAGAATTACTCAACTGCCGTGTTGGTTACTGGTGATGCCGACTTTGTTCCTGTCGTCGAAGAAGTGAAACGGCGTGGTCCAACTGTCGTTGTCGCTACTGAACGCAAACTGCATCTGTGGAATTAATTCAAGCCGCGGACCGGTTCTATGAATTGAAACTCGATTCAGAAGAAACGGCCGATCAAGAATTATTAAAGGCGTTGGATTAAACCATGCTCACAAATGCGGCATAACAAGGCGTTGCACCGGCGCACGCTCGTCTTTCGGATTTTCAAAGTCTTCTCCGTCGTTTACGCTTTTCGGTTGTTCAAACGTTAATCCCATTGAGCCGCGTGCCCGGTGGACTTGGTCGTTAGCTGTCCTAATCTGTCGCTATGTCTACGGCAGACCGTCACAATCTCGACGCGTATTTCGATGAATTGCCACCACCGGTATCCATGCTAACGGCGAAGCCTAAATTCAATCCCATCGATTTGAACCTCACGTTTCTAACGCATGCCGGATGGATGCAAGCGACCGATCATCTCCGTTTCCATCTTCCGCCATCGGATGACCTTCATGCTACTGGCAAAATGGCCGAGATGTTGCGATCCGTCGAACCCCATATACTCGTTTGCAAACCCGATGACGAAGAAGATCGCTTCATTACGATTTAGATCGCGATTTCTGGTGCTGTAATCGCGATGTCGAATGATCAGGCTTTCGCTCACACATTCCTCGCGGAGATTCTGCTCGAATGTCCACCTACATTTCACACCGACGACGAATTGGAGATTCACGAGGAATGGATCAATGATCCTCAAATCAGGGCAATGTTTCTCAGCATGCTCACCGGCGCACGAGGGTGGGACTCTGCATACAACATTCCCGAAAACATTCGTGAATCGCTTGAAGAGGCTCAAATTTCTATTGAAATCGAAAACTATCGATCATGCGTCGTTATGTGCCGCAGAACGCTTGAAGGTGTTCTCAAATTCGGATTTCCACGCCTGTTGGGCTGTCTGGCAACTGATCGCCGTGGACGTGAATTGATGCTCAACGCAATGATTAAAGAATTCCGCAATGAATCTTCGCAACCGATACCGCAGCACTTGCTTCACATCGTTGACTCGGTGCGACTCATTGGAAATGTGCCAGGTGCGCACGCTTCAGAAATCGAAGAGTATCGTTTTTCGCACAACGATGCCGCGTTTGCGCTGCACGGAACAACCCATTTTCTCGATCAATATTTCTCCAAGATCGATGCCGAAGTAAATCAGTATTACACTGTCACCATTGATTTGAATGAACCCGAAGCCGGGTAGGCCGATGGTAGGTTGCTATGATTTCACTATGACCAATTGAAGACGCGCCCACGTTCCCGAGAGTTTGATAAGACGCCATCGGCAGATCACGGCGACCAGGCGGCGCTCGGTTTTCCGTCTCGATACGCGACGACAACCGACGACCAAATCGATAAGGATAGGATGACGCACAAATGTCAGCCACAGCCGATGCCTGGATTACCGGCCACGAAACTCTGCCCCGCTACGATCTGCGGCAGACGTACCGCTGGAATTACGACCACGCGCCGCAGCCGGTCGAATGTGAGGTTCCCGATGTCCCCGGGCCATGGACGTTTTGCGGACTTCCGGTCAATTCTCCGCTCGGCATGCCGGCCGGTCCGCTATTGAACGGCGGCTGGATTCTGTACTACGCCTCTCTGGGGTTCGACGTGCTGACCTACAAAACAACCCGCAGTGTTAGCCGGGAATGTTACGCTTTGCCGAACCTGCAACCGGTTGTCAGCGGACAGTTGCGCGGAGACGAGACGAACCTGCCGACTTCGCAGCAGATGCAGGGAAGCTGGGCGGTTTCTTTCGGCATGCCCAGCATGTCTCCCGACGTCTGGCGGGCCGACGTGGAGTGGACACGGGACCGCTTGCCGGCCGGAAAGGTGTTGTCGGTCTCGGTCGTCGGCAGCGTGCAGCCGGAATGGACGCTCGACAACTTAGCCGACGATTACGCCCAATGTGCCCGTTGGGCGATCGACAGCGGCGCCGACTGCGTCGAGACCAATTTTTCCTGCCCAAACGTCTCGACCTGCGACGGACAGATCTTTCAGCAGCACGAGTCGGCCGCGCTGGTTGCATCCCGTGTCCGCGAGGAGATCGGCAATATCCCTTACATTCTCAAAATCGGACACGTTCGCGCTGCCGAGACGGCCGAGTCACTGCTCGACGCCGTCGCACCGTATGCCGATGCACTGGCGATGACCAATAGCGTGGCCGCCACCGTGCAGGCACCCGACGGAACGGTCCTCTTCGATGGTCAGCTGCGCGGCATTTGCGGCGATGCCTGCCGATCCGCTTCGATCGAGCAAACTCGGCTCTTCTCGCGGCTGATCGAAGAGAGTCGATTGAACATGGATGTGATCGGCGTGGGCGGAATCAATAGGACGACGCACGTCCGGGCTTATCTCGACGCTGGTGCATCGGCCGTCCACATTGCCACGGCGGCGATGATCAACCCGCTCATCGGCTGCCGCATTCGCCAAGAACTGGCAAACGGATGATCCGGCCCATTTACCAGTCAACAACTGACCCGTCATGGGCGCCGTAAGTTTCACAGTTCAGCCAATTGTGGCCGATTGATTCGGCAAGGACGTCCTCGTTCAGGTGGACTTCGGTAATCCCGCCAACGTGACACGAGCCGGGCTCCAAGAGGGGCCGATCGAGCTCGGTGTCGGTTGTCTTAGAATCGCTTACGGGGCCGCCTGTTTCGCTTGGTGTGTCATATCGTCTTCAAAATACGTGAGCAGTGTTTGGGCGATGAGACGCTGTGCCAGCGGCGTGGGATGGCAGTCGTCGTGAATCAGATCGATATTGAAGTAGCGTTCCCGCGAATGCCCGTACTCGTCGAAAACATGGCACAAGTCAACCAAGGTTGCGCCGGTTCGGTCGGCGATTTGAGCAATCGATTCGTTGATGCTCAGTCGCCCGCCGAGATGGCCGATCATATGTTCCCGGCACTGGGCATAAGCCTGTTCTGCGAGGAGCGGGTGGTTTTGTGCCTCCAGGCACATCGCCCGCTGGTAGTGCAACACACTCGGCAACGGGTCAAGATCGAGTGCCGCATCGACGGTGATGAGTGCTTCGTCGTAGCGTTTGTTGGCAATCAGGTCGGCGGCATCTCGGATTGCTCGTCGAACGGTGGCTTCGTACCGTTGATCGAATGATTCAGGCTGCGGATGCTTCCAGGCCGGCGAAAGCTTGTAGTTAAACGGCACCGTCAACAGCAGCACCCGTACATTATTTTGTTGCGCCGCTCGCACCATCGCCAGCAAATTTGATTCAAAAACCGACAGAAATTTTTGTTTTGCTAGAAGCCACTGTTGCGGGTCGAGGACTTGCCGGCTGAGCGGATTTTTCAGCGCGTAATCGAGGCCGCTCAGTTCTGTATGCACGTAGAACGGAACCGGCTCGTTCCGTCTTTTTTTTAGTATTTTTCGGTGACGTTCTTCTTCCAATTGTTGTTGTTTCAGACGAGCCATTTTGAGGAAACCGTACTGCACTCCCGCCAGCGCACGGCTCAAGGACAGACAACGCAGAACACCTTTAGCACCACGGTTGATGCCGGAATGCTCAGATAGCTTGCTGAAATCGTATGAGGGCCGCGGCGGTCTGTGGCTCCAATGGAACCATTCGTTGTTTCCCGAATAGATAATCAAGACTTGCGGGTCAAAATTCTCGACGATCTTTTCGACCACGGGTACCAAGTAGCCCGACGTCGCTCCGACCGTTGCGGAATTGAAAACTTGGGAACCGCTGTCGCCAAGCCGCTTTTCCAAGATCGCGCCAAATGAGTCGGAATACCGATAGGGGAAACCGAAAGCTGCCGATCCTCCGACAATGAACACGCGCTGACCCGTCTGAGAAACCACATCTTCAGGTTCCACACGATCAGTCCAACTGTTGCCCGTGGCATCGGCGATTGTGCGGCCGGCGATTCGAAAATTGGATGTACCGCCCATTCGCGATTTCTCGCGCGACGATCGAATCGTGATACTACGATTCTGCCCAGCGACGCGATGAGAGACGTCGGTCTTGGAAATAACGGGCACGTCGCTCCGCGCCCTCAGCCGATACGTTTGCAAGATCTGAACTCGAAACTCCAAAACATAATCAGCCAGCCACGCGGCTCCTTCGATCATTCCCAAAACCAACAGCACGAACAAAATCTGTTTGCGTCGCCGTGTGTGTGGCAAACGGCGGCTCGGGGCACGATCCGACTGAGTTTCGACGATGTGGGTCTCTTCGCGATGAGGCATTGTCCTACTCTGGGGGGGATGAACTTTGCCGGCGGCTAGGCATCACCGTTGTCGAACTGGAGCAGATCGTTGTCGTAATCTTCCTCCAACCGGCGAACTGTGGCTGCGAGTTCTTCGTTTTCTTCGACGGCGCTGGAGATCTGCAACTCCCATTCGGTACTGGCGGTTCGCAACGAATCGAGGTCGAGCGGCAGTTTAAGGATTTTCGCCAAACGGCGAGTGACGGCTTCGATGCTCAACGGATTTGTGCCCTGCAGATAACCGGGGATTTCGGCCACCAAGGAAGTCATATGCAGCCCGGCTGTCGCCGCCTGCGTCATCAGGTAGCTGGTGAACGAGCCGGGGCCTTCATAACCACTGCGGCGAACACCGTATTGTTCCATTTCGGGCAAGAGTTCGGCGTCGGAGCAGGTCACGTACAGTCGCGGATCGCGGGTATGCGGCACCGACCCGCCGAACGACCCGACGAACAGAATGCGACTGATCCCAGTCTTCCGCGCCAGGTAAAAGACGCACTCGCCGAACGTCCGCCAGCGCAAATTCGGCTCTTGACCTACGAACAGAATCAGGTCGGCCTGGTCGTGGCAATAGAAGCTGTTAGACGGCATATCGACGGTTTTGATCAGCCCTTCTTCGATCTCGATATGCGGGCGGAAGAGGGCAGTCACTTCCATCGAGCCGGGAAAGTTGTAGATGTAAAACGACTCGGGATCGATTTCGGCGATTGGTCTGGCACTCAATAGATCGACCAGACGCTTGACGGTGCCGGTCGACACGTCGCCGCCGTCCATCCAACCGCTGAAGGCGAGCACTAAAGTGGCCTGCTCCAGGGCGGGCAGATCATGGATGCGCAGATGCGGGTTCAGGCTTTCTGACATACCGGCATTGTATCGCAGAGAGCCGCTCGGCGGCAACGACGGGCCCAAGGATCGGAGCCGGTGATTGAGCCTCGCTCTGGTGTGACGTACAATCACATCATCGGGCGGTGATGGCAGCCTTTTCAAACATGATTTCAGTAAACCGAGAGAGCCGCAGGGCCGATCGACATGCGATTCCAAAGCCGACAGCAGCGGCCTCTCTATCTCAACACCAAAGCTCAGCTACGATTGTTGTGGATGGTGGGGTTGCTGGCGATGGTGTTGATTGCGATCAAAGTCAGTTCGAATCCCGAATTCTGGACAGGGATGTTTCCGGATCAGGCTGTCCAGCAGAGTTCCCAGCCGGTACAAGACAGACTCACGCTCAAAGACGTCGATTTCAACGTGCAGTTGGAAGATGTGTCCGAGTTGGCTCCGGGCGAGTTCCTTTCACGAATACAAACTGCACAACCCGCCAGTGCGAGTCGAACCAGCGAGCGCCCGAAAAACGACTCGTCCGGTGCCGTCGAAATCGGCGCTGCAGGTGACGGGTTATCGGCCCTCAATTTATCGGCCCTAAAAATCGACGAGCGGACTCTCGGATCGATTCAGGACAATTCCCTGGGCATTCGCCGCGGCGAGTCCGATGCTTACTACAGCATACTCGCTCGGGCCCGCGATCTTCCACAAAGTCGGCTCGAAAAGGTGGCCGAGCGAAACGTTGCCTTCGCGGTCCTCATGGTCCACCCCGAACATTACCGCGGAAGACTGATCACGGTTGAAGGGGAGTTGAAGCGATTGCTGCCCCTGACCGCCGGCTCGAACGAGCACGGACTCGAAGACCTTTGGGAGGGTTGGCTGTTGACTCCCGACTCGCCGACCAACCCGTACCGTATTGTCTCGGTCGAGATTTCGGATAAAATTCCCCGCGGCGAGGCGATCCAACAGCGGGTCAAGGTTCGGGTGACTGGGTACTTTTTTAAGAAAGAGGGTTATGCGTCGCGTGGTGGTCTGCACGTTGCCCCCCTGCTGCTCGCCAAGCAGATCCGTTGGTTCCCGCCGCAACCGGGCCGTCTGGAAGAGCACGATGCGGGCGCAGCACCGTATGTTGTGGGTCTGATTTGCGTGATTGTGGCGGGGCTGGGATTGCTGTTGCGGCGATTTTTCACCAGTCAGCACAGCGTTCGAATCAGCCACCTGAAGCGACATTCCAAACTTCCCCGTGAGGTGATTGATGCCCTGAGCGACGTCGAGACCACCGACGTCAATAACCTGTTTCGAGAAATGACTGAGCAGGTCTAGGCGACGGAGGCCACCGAGACGCAGCAGGATCGCGACAGGGCGGTCTAGTGATACTCAAATTGAGATTGACGGGGTTGGGGAGGGTGAGGCTCCTGCCGAGCCGCAGCAGGATTCACGGCCCAAAGCCGGCTCAACGGGAGCTTCGCCCTCCTGATCCAACCCGTCATTTGAGATTTGACAAGGGACTGGAGGACTGTTGAAAAAGGGGACGGGCTGCTAATGCCGCAACGTTATTTGTAGGTAAAACTGAGTCGCTGTGTCTCGGGGGAGGTTGTTGTCGAGAAAGGTGCCGTTCTAGTACCAAAGATAACCGAGCTGCACATTGAAGTTCGGGCTCCAGACGTAAGTGGCGACGAGGTCCAACTCCTCGCCGATTTCGCTGCCGGTATCGGCTGCGTCCAGCAGTGCTCCGGCTACGTTCTAGAGCATGTCGCTGTGACGGTCCAATTCGAACCAGTGCATGGCCGTCAGCAAGGTCAGCTTTTTGGCAGGTTTCAGGGCCAGTTGCAGGCTGTAGTCGTTGAGGTTCTGACCGGCAAGGTTGTCGATCAAACCCCAATAGGCGTGACCCAATGGAAATAGCACGCTGAAGGTGTTGTCTTCTTCGTCGTCGCGATTTCGGTCGCCAGAGCCCCAGTAATATAAGGCCATGAGCTTCGGCTGCCACGATAGCCTCTGCCAGGTATGCGCCAGATTGTCCGTGAGAAAACCGGCTTTGACGGTTCGATGGTTGTCGTGGCCGAATTGATAGGCCCCCTCCAGGTCAAAATTCCAGACGCGGGCCGCTGGAGAGCAACATTTGTCGACGGCGTGCCGACCCGACCAGCGCAGGCCGACCGTGTTCCGGCTGCCGTCCGGTCGATTGGGGACCTCTTCCTATTCCCTTAATCAGAGCCAATAGGCGTCGAAGGTCTGATTTTGAAGTCCGTGATAGACTCCGTAGACGCCTTGAAATGTTCGGCTGGCGTCGGCACAGTCACGCTCGTTGTCGAAACATGACAACGGCCCATTACCGGTTGCGGTGTTGACCGGCCGTGTCACAAAGGCGTCGATATCCCAGGTTTCACCGGGACTGAACAGCTTCAGCCCCTCGAAGTTACGGCGGGTGTTGCCCCAGTTCAGCGGGGAGATGAGACGTTGAGCGCCGTAGAGCAATTCCTGTCGCCCCGCCCGAAAGTATATCGGCTTTCCGTCGCGCTCGCCCAATTTCACGTCGATGAATGCGTTCTGGATGTTCCAGCGATTCAGGTCGATGGCTGTTGGTAAAAGGTCTTCGTTGAAAATGGAGGCGTCGAGCATTTCAACGTAGGCCTGGAAGCGGTCGTTCATGTGCAGATCGACGTAATTCCGCCATCGCCACAGATCGTAGGTGCTGCGGTCCGGACCGTTAGGTCGCAGGCGATTGGCTTCGTTCGTGTGACGGTACCGCAACTCGCCGCCGAACGAGAACCAGCTTTCGTCGAGATAACCCGGATGGCCGTGAATGTGCAGCGACCGCTCTTTGAAGTGCCCGCCGAACAACGGTGTGTGACAGGGATCCTCCTTGAAGCTGAAGTCGTTGTCGTAGAAGAGTGGTTTCCACGGGTTGGGCCGGGCCGGCTCGCTGCTTGACGGTGGTGAGACCGTCAGACACGTTTCACAATTGTCAGTCAGCGTTGTCGAATGTTCCTCGGCAGCGAAAGGTACAGGCACGATGGGCTGCTCAGCAGCGGTCTCTCCGGAGACGGCAAATGAGACGTTCTAGGATAACTTCCAGAGCGGTTCCAACGAGCCGGCCGCCGTCACCCGCCCGGCATCGGGCGGTTAGGACTGGGCGTCGGATGCACAACACCACAGAGTCAAACCCATTGCCGTCAACAGAACCAAACGTTTGAACATGCCCGTTTCCCTTTCCTGCAGGGTGTTTGTCGGCTGTGGAAGTCCGTGATTGCATTGGGCTGAAACGGGCCGTGCCGCCGCCAACCCGTGTTCGGGGCGATACCGTCGGTATTATCGGAACAACGGACGTAAACTCTCGCACCGAAACGCGGCAACGCTTTGAAGGGATGTGAGAATTGAATCGGAATCAGGTCAAAATCGTTCCAATCATTCGCACCTTCAACCCGGCGGAGCCGGAACTAAATAGGGAATACGCTGCCGAGGGTTTTACCTCAAGCTACCCGAAGAGGGATGGAGTATGTGAGGAGAGGGTAGAGAGACTACACATTCTTCACTCCTTATCACAGGACCTTGACCGATTCTCGCCGATGCCGTTAGAGTATCAAGAGCAATCAAAGATCGTCAATGTGTTTATGCGACAGAGGATGTTATGCCGACGTCAAATGAGCGAGGCAACGTCGATCGGTTCGACCGCCGATTCTTTCTCAAAAGCAGCAGCGTTGCCGTCGGTGCATTTGCATTGCCCAGCCTGTTGAATTCGCGGAACGGACAAGCGCGCGGAGAGCGGGGCAGCGTCGATTCCATCCCGCGAGGGGCCGCCAAACAGGCGATCGTCATTTTGCTGCAGGGAGGCTGTACGCAGCTCGACACCTGGGACTTGAAGCCCAATGCACCGGCCGAGGTTCGCGGCGAGTTCGATCCCATCGCCACCAGCGTGCCCGGCTTTTCGATCAGCGAACATTTGCCGCTCCTGGCACAGCGGGCACATCGGTATAACGTGCTGCGGAGCGTCTATCACGCTACTCCAAGCCATGAGGCCGGCATTCATTGGGTCTTGACCGGCTACAACTATCCCGGCGCCAATGTCACCACCAATAACCGCAACGTCAAACCGGCAATGGGTTCGATTGTGGCCAAGGTGCTGGGGCCGAGTAAACCTGGCTTGCCGCCCTATGTCTGCGTGCCGGACAAAGGACAGCTTGGCGACCGGGTGCGTTATGCATCGGCGCATTTTCTCGGCATGGCGTACGACCCGTTTGAATCGGGAACACCACTCGCCGATGCCAAAAGCCCGTTTCGCATGCCGCCCAACTTGAGCCTCTCGAAGAACGTGGACCTGCGGCGGTTCGACCATCGACTGAGTTTGCTGCGTCAGTTGGATCAACTGCCGAAAGCACTCGATACAACCGATATGATGGACGGCATGGACGAGTTCAATCGGCGAGCCTTCGAGATGCTGGCACACAACGTGACCCGCACCGCCTTCGATCTCTCGAAAGAACCGCAGTCGCTACGTGAACGGTACGGCAACACGCGTGTCGGCCAGGAAGCGATTCTGGCTCGCCGGCTGGCCGAGGCGGGTGTCCCCTTTACGCTGGTCAACTTCTCGCGGAACCAGGATTGGGACACGCATTCCAACAACTTCAAGAGGTTGAAGAACACGCGGCTGCCCAATCTGGATCGAGCCGTCTCGACCCTGCTGGACGATCTTGAAGACCGCAGCATGTTGGAGACGACGCTGGTCGCCGTGATCACCGAGTTCGGCCGGACCCCGAAGATCAACAAGACGGCCGGTCGCGATCACTGGTCAGACGTCTTCTCGATTATGATGGCTGGCGGAGGGCTGAAGGCAGGTCAAGTCATCGGCACCAGCAACTCGCGTGGTGAGGTTCCGCAAGATCGGCCGGTACACATCAACGACGTGTTGGCGACAATTTACCGTCAGCTTAGTGTGCCGATCGACCGGGTCCACTACGACGGTTTCGGCCGTCCGGTGCCGGTGTTGTATGAGGGGGAAGCGATTCCGGAACTGATTTGAAGAAGAGAAACACGGTCTCTGAAACAACAGCGTTCCGATCATCAAGAGAAGGACCTGCCATGCTGAAAATCCTCGGCAGCCAGGCGAAGTTCTGCGACGGCATTCAGCGCCGAAGCTTTCTGCAGATCGGTGGATTGGCTTTGGGAGGCATGTCGCTGCCGGAGGTTCTCCGCGCCGAAGCCGATCGCGGGATTCGCACGTCGCACAAAGCGATCATCATGATCTTATTGCCGGGCGGTCCGCCGCACCTGGACATGTACGACCTTAAGCCGGAAGCGCCCGCTGAGATTCGCGGGGAGTTCAAACCGATTCAGACGAACGTTCCCGGCATCGAGATCTGCGAACTTCTGCCGCGGATGGCAAAGTGTATGGACAAGCTGGTAGTGGTGCGTTCACTCTACGGCGGCTTGAACGATCACAATCTCCACCAATGCCTGACCGGCTGGGAGACCCATCCGCAACAGGGCGACTCGACGATGAAGCCCGGTTTCCCGCCGGGCGGATGGCCGTCGATCGGGGCGGTGGTTTCCAAGCTGCAGGGGGCGGTCACGGAATCGGTCCCGCCGTTTGTTAGCCTCTCGCCGCCGAACGCAGAGTCGACGACGCGGGCCTCGTTAGACCAACCGGGGTTTCTGGGCGTCGGGCATGCGGGGTTCGAGCCGATCCGGAAAAAGCGGCACGAAGTCGTCTATCGCTCTGGAGTCTCGAAGCAGCAGGTCCAAAGCGACCAGGAAGAAGCTGCCGACATTGTGCTCAAGGGCATCAGTCTGGAGCGGTTGGGAGATCGCAAGTCTCTGCTGGCCGGTCTAGATCGCTTTCGTCGTCAGGCCGATGCCAGCGGCGTGATGGACGGAATGGACATCATCATGCGGCAGGCCTTCGGGATTCTCACGTCGGGCCGGTTGGCCGAAGCCCTCAATTTCAAAGCGGAAGATGCCCAGTTGCGCAAGCGTTACGGCATCAGCGGCGCGGCCGTCCCGGTTCACGGCGGCCCAGATTTTCTCAAGCAGTTCCTGATGGCCCGCCGGTTGGTGGAGGCGGGCGCGCGGTGCGTCACTTTGGCGTTCAGCCAATGGCCGCTGGAACGGATGAGCCGCGGCGGCTACAACTGGGACTGGCACAGTGAGAATTTCAAGAATGTTCGAGACACCTTGCCGATGCTCGACCTCGGCGTCAGTGCTTTGGTCGAAGATTTGGTGGCTCGCGGTCTGGACAAGGATGTTTCGGTCGTCGTATGGGGCGAATTCGGCCGCACACCGAAGATCAACGCCAGCGCAGGCCGTGATCACTGGCCGGGAGCATCGAGTTGTCTGCTGGCCGGCGGTGGAATGCGGACCGGACAGATCATCGGTTCGACGAATCGTCTAGGCGAACACCCAGAAGAGCGTCCCGCGCATTATCGCGAGGTGTTTGCGACGCTGTACCACAACATGGGCATCGCCGCCCGCAACACAACGCTCACCGACCTCCGCGGCCGACCGAACTACCTGGTCGATGATCGCAGCCCGATCGCGGAACTGGTTTGAGCGGCCGACGTGCGGATTGGGACCAGCCCCAATACCATCCGGCCGTCCCTGAAATGTCGCAGAATTAAGCCTGCTGATTTAGAACCCCAACGCCGCGAAGCTGTGCATTTCGGGGCTGTTGCGAGTGATCGGCCGACGTGTTTGACGGCTGGAGATTGTACTGCTGGAGTTTGAACGGGGGGAATCGAGCATCGACGTGGAGGGCGGCACCGCATTCGGCATCGTTTGCTTCATCCAGGCCTGGCAGGCTTCGCATTTGGTCAAATGCTCGCGGATTTGGCCGGCCGTCTCGGCGTCAATCCTGCCGGCCAGAAGCTCGGGAGCCAGCTTGTGAACTCTGGTGCAACCGATGCCGCCGTACGTCGGATCGAAAAAAAAGTAATAGCCGGTGAAGCCGATCATTAGCACGATGCTGGCGGCAGTGATCCCCCGCTGATACACCCGTGTTCGATGCATCCGGTGCAGATGGTTCACAAGTTCGCGAACCTGCCCGGCACGACAGTCATCTCAGTTGGCGGGGTCTGTGTTTGTCGTTTACATTTCTGTGTCTCGCTATCATGCTGATGGATTCGCCGCGAAGCCGCACACTCACCTGTATCCTTAATGATCGACGTTCTCCGGAGGTAAATTTGTGAGACGGCTTACATTTCAGTAGACAAAATAATTTTTCACGACCCGAATTGTGTTTGTCTGAGCAGCCAGCCGCGCGTCTGTTCGGTTTTGGCGAGCGGCAGCGGCGATCCGAT
>CAUZTK010000047.1:0-16474 GCA_963582395.1 Planctomycetota bacterium
CAATATCTCCTGCTGGCTCTTCGCAAGCCCCGCAACGAACTCAGAGACATCCCGCCGAATTCGATCGTCCATGACCAAACCTCTCACACTTTTCCAAAGTGAAGGAAAACAGACCAATTTCACAAAACCACCCAATAGAAATTTCAAGCCATACACAAAATGGGTAATGCACCCCCTTGCATTCGTCATGGAATATCTGAATTGACCTTTGTTCCGGTTCGCTGTATTCTCCCGCACCCTTCGACGCCGCGACAATTCCGACCACCATCACGTCATTTTAACTGTTGGAACGACCGTTGTTGTTTATCACCAACCGATTTAGTTCATGCGGCTGGCGAGAATCTGTGCTAGTCATTCTCATCGTTTTGAGTTTCTGTGTCTGTACAGGCCGGGCTGCAGAGCGGACCGAAGTCCGAATGCCAACCAGCCTGTTGGTCCTGATCAACGGCCGGATCATCTCAGGACGGATTCATCAAAGTTCCGGGGGTTACATCGTCGAACGGCCGAACGGCCGACTCTTGGTCCCGTTTCAACAGATCCACATTCAGGCGATTGATCTCCGGGACGCTTATCGCCAATTGCGGGAGTCGGTTCCGAGTCCCACCGCTGGGACCCACGTTGCGTTGGCCCGCTGGTGCCTGACGCATGAATTGTTCGACGAAACTCGCAACGAGCTCCGCGCAGCGCTGGAAATCGACCCCAGGATGACCGAAGCGCGGGACATGCTCCGGCGGCTCGAAGAGATCCTCAATCCCCAAAATCCCGCCCACAGGAAACACGAGAGCTTCAAACCGCGGACCGACGACGGTTTCACGTTTCCCGAACCACGGTCTCTGAGCGGGCTTGCCCGTGCGCCGGCACAGCAGTTTGTCACGAAAGTGCAACCCATTCTTATGAACAACTGCGCCAGAGCTGGCTGCCACAGCGCCAAAGCGCGCAGTAGCTTCCGCCTCGAACGGGTCCGGACCGGTCGGGGCGGCAGCCGCACGATGACAGAAAGAAACCTTGCCGCGACTCTGCAATTGATCGACATCAAAGAACCCGATGCCAGCCCGTTGCTGTCGATTCCATCCGGCAAGCATGGTCGCGGCGGCCGGGCGATCTTTTCCGGCTTGCGTGGTTCCCGCCAGTCAAACATCCTCAGAGACTGGGTTCGCGAGGTCGCGGAAGCACGCTCCGGTGCGGCGACGAAGTCAAGCAAACAGTTTGTGGACACAGAAGGAGATCGTCCGCAGGGAACTCCGACCTGGGCCAACAAAGGTGTCATGCCGGTAGCGGCGGCGAAATTCGACAAGTCGACAAACACCGGAATCGGAGCCGCCTCTGGCGACCCGTTGCTGAAGGCCATCCTGCGCGAAGAGCGAAAGGACGCATTTGATCCGGAAGAGTTCAACCGGCAGACGCGTCGGTCGTTTCGGGGTCGCTGACAGACCGCTGTGTCGAAACGCTACCGGCGCTCGTTCGTTCGGGCAGCAATTCGAAGTGTGAATTGGTGCCTTTGTAGTTATCGCTGCCGTGACGTTCGTTTTGCTCGCTATCACGAGAGTCGTCGGTCACGTTTTTTTCGTATACGGAATCTTTTTCCGGATGAGAAAACGCACCCTGGCGGTCACCCTGTTTCATCGAATCGACGTCGATGGAATCACATTCATCCGTGATCGCGACAGGATAATCATGACTAGAGTCGGCTGAGTTTTCCGAAGTTTTCTGAACTTTTTTGTTCGGGACGAGGTCCACTGCAGTGAGGTCGTCAACTTGACTGCTGCGGTCTTGGTTGGGAATCATGTTCTTGGTCTGCAAGACGTAACCAAGATCGCCGATCGAGATCACGTCGCCGAACTGTAGGCGTGACTCGTTTTTGATTCGCTCGCCGTTGACACGGACACCGTTCAAGCTGCCAAGATCGCGCACGATGAACGTCTCGTTCACATGTGCAACACAACAATGTCTCCGCGAGACCCGGCGGCTGCTCGTCAGCACCACATCGCAGTCGGATTGGCGTCCGATCAGAACAATGGCCTTGTCCAGAACAACCGGGCGGCCCTCCCCAATAGGAACCAGAAAGACGGCCATAGACGTGAGCCTCAGAAAGGGTGAAAACCCCACTGCTTCGGTCAGAGGCTATCTAGAATACTCGAAAACAGTAGACGGGGAAAGAACGTTTCACCAAGATTTCTACAGATTTTCTTCTAGAGTCAGTTTTAAAACTATAAATTACTAAATGAATGGCGGGTAATTTGCGTACCAGAGTTAGTGAAAGGAGACACTCACATGGTTATTTTCCTGTCAATGTGGCCGCCACGTCGGCAGCCGAATACGACAGGGTCCAGGACGGCCCCGAAACCGTTTCTCATTGATTCCCAATGGGTTCTGATTAAAGACTTGCTGCGTGATCCACCAAAATCGAAGCGTGGCGGGCGTCCACGAGTTGCGGCCAGAGCATGCCTGGAAGGCATGCTCTGGATTCTACGGACAGGCGCTCGATGGCAAGATTTACCAGAACGATACCCCAGTCCTTCAACTTGTTGGCGGCGATTGCAGGAGTGGACCGCAGCAGGCGTCTGGGAAAAAGCGTGGCGACGGTTGCTGAAGAAACTCGATGCGCTCAATCAGATTGACTGAGAGGAAGCGATGGGCGACGGAACGTTTTCGCCCGCAAAAAAAAGGGCGCCGACGTTGGCAAGACCAAAAAAGGCAAGGATACCAAAATCATGCTGATGATCGACGGAAACGGGACGCCGTTGTCGGTGTTCACGCTTTCGGCGAATCAGTCGGAGGTCAATGCCTTGGAGAACTTGGTGGATATTCGCGTGACGAAGAAGGAGCCGAAACGAATGCTCTACGACAAGGCGGCGGACGCAGACTGGGTTCGCGAACGTCTCGATGCTCGCGGGATCAAACTGATTTGTCCTCATCGTCGTGGTCGGAAGAAACCGCCCACGCAAGACGGTCGTCCGCTTCGCCGCTACAGACGGCGGTACAAAGTCGAACGCACGATCAGCTGGCTCTTCAACCTCAGGCAACTCGTTGTGCGCTACGAGTATCACGACTATCTCTTCCAAGGGTTTGTACAACTCGGATGCCTATTTACAATTCTCAAGAGGTTTTGAAACTGCCTCTAGACCGATATCGTGGATTACGTACGTGCGTCGAAAACGTACCGCCCAACAGCGCACAGCCGCAGAATTCAGTATCCCTGCCGAATCGCCTTGAACGTGTGGTAAGGTCAGAGCTTCATGTACAATCACATCCATGCACGGCTGCCTTGTGTCGCGACGAGTGGCGACAGCTGTGCGTCCCGCTGATTACCAGACTACCTCATCGAGGCTGCGTTCTCCATTGCGTCGGGGTGCCGTGCCACTGTTTCGATGGAATGCTGCAGCACCGGAGGCCAACCAGGAACGGATTCTTGTTGATTTCGGTTGCGGTTTTCGGAGCAAATCTGTAACTTCAGCCGTTTCCTCGGTCTCCGCAGTCCGTCTGGGGCTTCGCTGGGATGGTTGTTGCGGGAACGACAGGAACGAATTGAGACGAATCAGACATGGCCGCCAACACGAAACTTGTCGCAGAAAAACGAACGCAGTTTGGGACCTCGCGGTGCCGCCGGCTTCGGAATGGCGGAACCACTCCCGGCAACGTCTATGGCCACGGTCAGGAACCGGTCGCCATTGCGGTTTCCACCGATCGACTCGACGCGTTGGTGCGCTCGGGCAGCAGGGTCATCGAATGCGAGATCGAGGGCAACTCCGAAACGACCATGTTTCGCGAAGTCCAGTGGGATGCGTTCGGAATACGGATTCAGCATTTCGACCTGATCAGAATCGATCCCGACGAGCGTGTGACGATCAGGGTGTCGGTGGTAACGCGCGGCACCGCACCGGGAACGTTAGCGGGTGGTCACCTGGAGCAGCCATTGCGGGAGTTGACGCTCAATTGCGTCGTCTCGCAGATTCCCGATTCGATCGTTGTACGAATCGGCGATTTGGAGATTGGCCAGTCGATTTCGGTCGCGGATTTGGAACTTCCTGAAAATATTCGTTACGAGAATCCACCCGACACGGTCGTCGTTTACGTCGCCGAACCCGTTGCAGAGGTTGAAGAACTCGAGGAGGGCGTCGACACCGGACCGGTCGAACCAGAAGTCATCGGACGGAAAGCGGAGGAAGAAGAGCCGTGAGAGGTCGAGGGGGAAAATGTGTCTCCTTCTCCCCATCTTCCCTATTGATTGTGTTCTTGTCTTCCGGTATCTGACGTTTAGCATCTTGATGAAAATGGTCGTCGGACTTGGTAATCCCGGTCGGGAATACAGCCGATCTCGTCATAACGTCGGTTTTGCAGTCGTCGGCGAACTGGCGCGACGCCACGGCGCCGGAAAACCAAAATCCAAATTCGACGCAGAAGTCGTTGAGGTGTTTTTCGGGGAGCAAAAAATCGTGCTGGCGGCACCGCAAACCTATATGAATTTCAGCGGCCGCAGCGTCCGCAAGCTCGTCGACTTTTATCGACTTTCGCCCGACGATTTGCTGGTTGTCTGCGACGACCTGAATCTTCAGACCGGACGGTTGCGGCTGCGGCGTTCGGGATCAGCGGGCGGACAGAAAGGGCTCAAAAACATCATCGAGCAGTTGGGGACCGGGGACTTCGGCCGGTTACGGATTGGAATTGGTCAGCCCCCGGGACGAATGGATGCGACTGACTACGTCTTGGGCCGATTTCGTGCCGATGAGGTCGAGACGATTGACCAAGCCGTCGCCCAGGCGGCCAACGCAGTCGAAAGCTGGTGCCAAGGCGGGATCGATGCCGCCATGAACCAATTTAACGCAGCCGACCCAGAGTGATGCGGAGTGGCGAGTGGACAGTGGTGAGTCCTTCTCTCATCACTCCGGACACCGGCATTCGAATTTCGTCGATGATCGGTGTCCATCGATCGAGCGAATTGTCGAGCAGGAAACCATCTTCGAACGACCGAAAAATTTTTCAGGGTAATTTAGCGCATCCCAGGTCCCTTCGGCCGAATCCGAAGTTGCAAATCTTCCAGAAGTCGATACAACGGTATTCTGCTCGATCATCAAACATTGCAGTAGTCGTGGGGGAATTGAGAATTGGCAGTGGCACAAAGTATCGACGGTACAAGTAGCGCCGGCACAACTAGCGCCGGCACAACTAGCGCCGAAAAACTGTACGAAGGCATGTTTCTGCTGGAAAGCGGGAAATTCGCATCCGATCCGGAAGGGGCGACACAGCGCATTCTGGATATTTTGGAGAAAGCCGGTGCCACGGTCGTGGCCCATCGGCCCTGGCAAGACGGGCGTTTGGCCTATGAGATCGAAAAGCAACGAAAAGGCCTGCACTACCTGGTTTGTTTCCGAATGCCGGGGCACGGCGTGCCAGAGATTACGCGGTCCTGTAAGCTCAGCGAGTTCGTATTGAGACACCTGGTCATCAAACATCCGCAGTCGTTGTTCGACGCAATGGTCAGCACGCTGACTCCGGCCGAAGATTCAACAGAAGCTGAAGGATCAAACTGAAGACTCAACAAGAACTGAAATCGAGTCCGGAATGAGTTTTTAACGGGCTGGTAACGCGATGCTGCCTGAATCTGAAATAGAATCCACCGACGTATGAGGATTGAGCCGATTTTCGACAATTTTTTTGCTGTCGAACGATTTCGATACGGGCCATCTTTGAAAGGGGCGTCTCATGGCCAGTTTCAACAAGGTCATTCTGTTGGGAAACCTGACGCGCGACCCCCAGGTTCGTTATATTTCCAGCGGGACGGCGGTGGCGGAGTTGGGGCTGGCGATCAATCGAACCTGGTACGACAAACAGACTCAGCAACGGCAGGAAGACGTCACCTTTGTCGATGTCACCCTGTGGGGCCGACAGGCCGAAGTCGCGGGAGAGTATCTTTCCAAAGGCCGCTCGGTGCTCATTGAAGGACGTCTGCAGCTTGATTCCTGGCAAGACAAGGAGTCAGGGCAGAACCGTTCCAAGCTCAAGGTCGTTTGCGAAAACATGACCATGGTCGGCAGCCGGGGCGAGGGGTCATCTCGCGGAGCAGGTCCGTCGGGCGGAGGTGCGCCGAGAGGAGGAGGCGATCCGGGTGGCGGTTACGAAACCGCCGGCGAAGCGCAAGGCAAGGCATCGACGGAAAATGCCTTTCAGGATGCGCCACCTACCCAGGCTCCCGACGACGAGGTTCCATTTTAGTGAATCACTGCGAGGAACCCGCAGGAGAACGAACGGCAACTCTGTCAACCCTTATAGACAGACGGTTGTCAATGAAATTCTCACACGACAGACCAACGGCGTTTTTTGGGAAGCTGGATCGTTGTGTCTCTCTTAGCCGCCGTCAGCCGAAGATCCAATCTAATCAGAGTTTCAAGGGAAAGCGAAGAGACGATGGGAAGAAGGCGAAAGGGTAACGGCGTGGCCGTCACCGGCACGACCCGAAATTCAATCGACGTTCTGCTGGCCGAAGACGTTGGATCGTTGGGGAAACAGGGCGACATCGTTCGTGTCAAACCGGGTTATGCCCGCAATTATCTACTGCCTCAGGGACTAGCGGCCATTGCCAGCGAGCAGAACAAGCAGATGGTTCAGCGACATCGGCTGCGGGTGGCCGAACTGGAAGCGAACCGCGTCAAGCAACTGCGAAAATCCGCCGAAGTGATTAGAAAATTCAGCGTCACGCTGGAGGCCAACGCCAACAAAGATGGCCATTTGTACGGATCGATTGTCGCCACCGACATCAGCAAAGTTCTGAAAACCGCCTCGTTTGAGGTCGAGCCCGATCACATTCAGCTGGAAGGTCCTCTCAAAGAGCTCGGCATGTACACGGTTAAGATCCAACTACATCCAAAAGTCGCAACCGAAGTGAAGGTTTGGGTGGTTCCGACCGCGACAGGTTAACGACCGTTAACCTGCTCACATCCCCAGATCAGATTCCGGGGATGTTGAAAATCCTGAGGATTGCGCCCGCCGGAACGGATCTCTGTTTTCTTGCTGGTTCCTCTAAGAACGGCGCAGATCAAGTTGCCCAAGGAGGGAACACGGATGGCCACAGCCACGCCGATTCAGAACTACTTCGACCGGTTGCCGCCACAAAACTCTGACGCTGAACGCGCGGTGTTGGGAAGCATGCTGCTGGCCAATGAAGTCATCGACGACGTGGCCGACATCATCCAGCCGCGCCATTTCTACAGCGATGCGCACCGCCGCATTGCCGAGGCCGTGTATTCTCTTTGGGAAAGGAACGTCAGTGGGCTCGATCCGGTGACCGTGGCCGAAGAACTTGAGAAGCGGAGCGACCTGGAGGAGATCGGCGGCGCCGCTTATCTGGCGGAAATTCTGGACAGCGTTCCGTACTCGGCGCATGCGGTGCATTACGCCGGTATTGTCCGCGACAAATACACGCTCCGTACGCTGCGGGAGGCCTGCATCGACATTCTGCGCGAGGTCGACAACGAATCCGAAGAGACGCCGGAAATTCTGGCGAAAGCTGAACAGCGCATCTTCAAAATTTTGGAATTGCGAGGAAGTTCAAACAACCTCACTCTGCGCGACATCCTCATGGAAACCTTCGAGGCCATCAATGCCCGCTGGCTTAACGAAGGTCAGCTTCCCGGACTGCGAACCGGCTTTTCCGACCTCGACGCCAAAACCAACGGTCTGCACGCTTCCGATCTCGTGATTCTGGCGGCCCGTCCCAGTATGGGAAAAACGGCGTTTGTCTGCAATTTGGCATTGGCGGTCGCATCGAACACCCTCGAGCAACACCGGCAAATGGAAAAGTCGGCATCCGAAATCCCCCCGCAAGGCGTTCTGCTCTTCAGCCTGGAACAGTCCAAGCTGGAGCTCTCGGAACGGTTCCTGTGCATCTTTGGCAAGCTGGATGGTCACCGACTGAAACAGGGCCATCTCGAACCAGACGAGAGAAACCAGGTGCAAATCGCCGCTTCGGGACTGAGCGAGCTGCCGATCTTTATCGACGATCAGGCGGGACGATCGATGGCCGAAATCTCGGCGATTTCACGGCGGATGAAACGCCGTCACAACGTTGGCCTGATCATCATCGACTACCTGCAACTCATAGAACCAGACGACCGCAAAGCGCCGCGCGAGCAGCAGGTCGCGCTGATTGCTCGCCGGTTAAAATATCTGGCCAAAGACATGAACGTACCGGTCATTGCGCTGGCCCAGTTGAACCGCGGAGTGGAACTCCGGGAAGATAAACGGCCCCGTCTGGCCGATTTGCGTGAAAGCGGAGCGATCGAGCAGGACGCCGATCTGGTCATGTTCCTGCACCGGTCTGATGCTTACGATCCGGAGGACAATCCCGGAGTGGCTGAATTGATCGTCGCCAAACATCGCAACGGACCAACCGGCATCGTTACCATGACCTGGGTCAAAGAGTCGATGCGGTTTGTCGATCACGTCGATCGAATGGAACCGGAGGGAGGCATTCCCGCAGGTGGATATTTCAGCGGCGGCGGCGACGGCTCGTTTTGAATGGCGCGATCAGCCCCACGATGGCCGCACTGTAATCAAACGACTCCAGGGCCCTTTATTGAAGTGAAGCCAGATACTCCAAGAGATCGGCGGCTTGTTGGGGTGTCAGGTCGCGGAGCATGCGCTCGGGCATCAGCGACTTTTTCTGGGGCAACAACTGCTCGATTTCGGCGGCGGGGACGCGAACCAGCTCCCCCTGGCCCTCCTTCAGCACGTTCAGCGCCGTATGCGTCTCCGACTTCTCGACGAGAATGCCCGTCAGCACTTTGCCGGCTGTGGTCAGCAGCACATAAGAGATGTATTTTTCATCGATTTTTTTTGCCGGCTCGATTAGCGACTCCAGCAGTTCGTGCCGTTTGTACTTCTTGCCGATCTGGCTGAGGTCGGGACCGAGCGTCCCGCCGTTGCTGTTGACGCGATGGCAGTTCTTGCACTGCGAGGCGGCGTCGGAGAAGAAAAATCGCCGGCCGTTCTCGGCGTTTCCTTTGATCGCTAAGACTACCTGAGGATCGATGACCTCACCCAATCGTTTCGTTCGCTGGCTTTCGGGAACAAACCGTTCGAAAAGGTCGTGGGCGTTGATGTCGGGATGGGCCATGCCCGAGGCGATGGCTTCTTGACGTACCTGCTGCAGCGACGGTTCTTTCGCCACCAATCGCGCCAGGATGAATGCCCCGCGAGTCGACGATAAAAGCCGATCGATCAGTTTCTTTCGCTCTTCGGCCGATGATGTCTTAGTCCGCAACGTTTTGACGGCCGAGGCGTATTCGGCGCGCTCGGCTGGTTTCGCGTCGGTCTGTTTTGCGTCCGCATTCTCCAGACTCATGATCCAATCGTGAATCAAGTCGAGTCCCTGACGATCGGTCAAATGGGAGCCGACATGGGGCATCCGACCGCGACCTAGCTTCGAGAGGCGGTAGAAGAGAATCGAGGCGAAGGGGTCTCCGGGCACCAAAAGCCGCGCATCGGCCAATCCGAAATTGCCGTGCATGGGGGTCTCGTTGACTAGCTTAGTCTCTTCGATTTTCTGGGTGTACAGCAAAGAGAAGCGGGCGTTGCCGCCGCCGTCGGAGACGTGACAGACCGAGCAATTCACGTGCAGGTAGGCCCGGGCGCGGGCATCCAGATCGGCGGTTTTGTCGTAGGGGTTGGCCAAGGCGTCGTACTCATCGGGGCGTTTGGCCAGCGGTTTCGTGAACAGGCCGATGTGATCCAAGGCCCGCAACTGATTATCGATAACGCCGCCGTAATCGTGGTCCTTGTTGATTTGCACGGTCCTCAGCCCCAAGACGAAGCCCGCGGCGCGGGAGTGGCAAACCATGCACTCGTTGCGGCTGGGAACGTGCCAACTTTGTTGCCGCTTGCCGCTCGGCGCGTGAGAGTCGTCGATTGTCAGTGTGAGGTCCTTGCCGGCTGCTTCGACCAGCGTGGCGTCGGTCTGCTGGTCATTCCACAGGTACGAGTAGCCCAACCAGTGGTTCTGTTGCTTGACCGTGATCCGCGTCTCGATCCGTCGCCGCGACGCCGGGTTTCCCACCTGCATGTCGAGCGAGATCGTCTCGGCAGTCACCGAGCCTTCCTCGAAATTCCAGGTGCTGGCATCGCCGCTTTTTTCCGCGAACTTGATCTTCGAGGTTCCCGGCAGGGCGACGAACCGCTGTTTAAAGGCGTTGTCGATCCATTGTGGCGTGTTGACCGTGTACCCAATCACGCCGGGCGCCAGCGTATGGTCTTTAACGGACGTGAACAGACCGGTCTCGCTTAGCCTGCGTGGGAATTTTCGGTTGGCGTCAACGGCCGGCGCACGGACTAACTCGTACAGCTCGCCGCTGAGGTGGTCCATCAGAAAGATCTCGCCATCGCGGCCGACCCCGAAGGTGGGAATTCTGAGGGCCGTATCGGCCAGCTCGTTATGCCAAACGACTTTCTGTCCGTTGTGCCGAACACCCCAAATCTTGCCGTACTCGTAGTCGCCGTAGAAATAAACTCCGTTGAGTTCCGGAAACTTCGATCCGTAGTAAACGTAACCGCCGGTGATCGACCGGCATTCGGTGTGGTGGTGCTCGACCACGGGGGGCAGAATTGGTCCGGGACCTTGTTTTTTGTTCGGATGAAATGGATGGCTGCCTTCCTGGACGCTCCAGCCGTAGTTGCCACCGCGCTCGACCAGCCAGATCATTTCCCACAGGTCCTGTCCGACATCAGCGACCCACAACCGTCCGGTTTTGGAATCGAAACACATTCGCCAGGGATTGCGAAATCCGTGGGCCCAAATTTCCGGCCGCGCTCCAGGGTAGCGAACGAACGGATTATCTTTGGGAACCGAATAGGCTTTGCCCGGCTGGGGATGTTCGACATCGATCCGCATGATGACCGCAAACAGGTCGTCGACGCCTTGCCCGGTCGCTTTGGGATCCGACCCCGAGGTGCTATCGCCGGTGGAGATATACAAATAGCCGTCCGGTCCGATAATCGCCTCGCCGCCGTTGTGCCCTCCCGCCAGCCACTCGATGATGATTTGCTCTGTGTCGAGGGAAGATCGCCGCGGATGCTGGGGGCCGGCCTGAAATCGTGAGACACGGCTTTTCTGGTCCTTCGATTTGTTCTTGGGATCTCGCGGACTGAACACGAAGAGGTAACCGTTCTTCTCGTACTGGGGATGGAACGAGAAGGAATAGATATCCCGTCCGAAATCCAGAAACAGCTCGAGCGAGTCTGGATCGGGATTATTTTTGGAGAACGCATAAATTTTTCCGGACAGCTCGGCGACCAGCATTCGGTCGGTGCCCGGTTCCTGGGCGATGTACAGTGGATTCTTGAACGTCAGCCGCGGGAAGGCCCGCTTGACGGTGTAGGGAGGCGGAGGTTCGGGAGTGCCGACGACACGCGAGGTCGTCCAAAGAGTTCGTGTCTTCAAGCCGAAGGGCGGGGAGGCGTCGTCGGCCGAAACATCTGATTCGGTCAGGATCAACGTGGCGAACAACATCGCCGGCAGTAAGGCCAATGGTCGCATGAGAACGTTTCCTAGAGTTTCTTATTCGATGGCTGTCTTCAATTGCTCAGCGTTTGGTGATCCAGACCTGTTGAAGAACAGCGCACACATTAGTCGATTCGCGGATCAGATTATTCTGCCACTTGCAATGTGAGTCTATATGCTAACGGTAACTTAGAAAACGTACTAATTGCAAGCCGCGCAGATTCCTGTGCGTAGGGCGGAAACGTCGTTGTCGTTGATCGGCCGGGCCTGGATTAACCGTCAAACTCTTCGTGGCTTAACAAGTCGCCTGCATCTTTCGCGAGTCGTTGCGATTGCCGATTCTATGCTTAAAACCGACAAAGGCCGTCGATTGCCTTAACGCAATAAGTTTCGTTTCGTCGATCAAATTGTTACAGGCCGAGAAACCGGTCGCGATTCTGCTGTTGGATCTCGCGTTCGATCGATGAGGAAGTTGACAATGAAAACTCGAATGCCTTCTCTTCAGACACAATTGCGTTGGTGGGCTCTTCTGTTGCTGCTCTCGAGCACTCTGGCGGGCGGATGCGCCGGCAGTCGTAAGTTGAGCTTTTCGCGTCTCTGGGGTCCCGACCGCTTTAAAATGAAGCCGATCGGACGCAACATCGCCGACAGAAATCAATCGACAGAGACCACCAAATCTCGGGGCGACAGACTCGCGAAAGCCGGCCCCGAAGCAGCAAAAACTCAGAGGCAACCGGAGACGCCTGCCAACAAGTCTGCAACGGGAACAGGCAACGTGTTCGCCTCATTCGGTCGGAGACAGTTCCCTGATCAGGAACTCGTCGAAGATCCGTTTTTGGCGGCCTACGAGCAACCGGAATCGAAGCAGGGCTCTGTCCTGGCGAAACTCTCGGCAACAATCGACGACGATATCAGCAAACCGATGACCGAGCTGAATCCGTTTGCCGACCTGCGAGCCACCACACTTGAAGGGAAACGCCCGCCGCACACAGATATTGCTCCGCCAACAAAACCAAATCCGTTTGCAGAATTCAGCAGCCAGGGCGATCAACTGACGGTCTCGAACAAGCCCGTTCCGACACAAATGGCCGATCCGTTTGTCGGCGGCGCCGCTTCTCAAATTGAGCGGCTTCGGGTTATGATGAAGGAAAACGTCGATTCAACTGATTCCTTCGACATCAAGAAGAATCAGACACTACACACCAAGCTGCCGCTTCCAAACACCAACGATCGGCTCAAAGAAGTATTTCAGAACGGCGATAGCAAACGGATGGCAGAAGCTGCCCCAACGGCAAAGCGACCGGCGGGTAGCGGCGATGAAATTTTAGGTTCCGCCAGTCAACCGGCGGGCAATCCTTGGGCTCGGTATTCCGTGGAAAATGCAAACTCCGACTACGATGCCATGGAACAGGCACTAGAATGGGCCCGGCCGAAACCACAAAACAATAAAAATGTCGAGCCGCTCGAAACCGTGTTCACCGACTTTCGGAAAGAAGGCGATCTCAGCAAGAAAAAGAACAGCGGCCAGTCGCCCGTCGAAATACGATCAGCGGACCAGCTTTCTGATATTAAAATCGTTCCGACTCCGAGGAACCGAATGAGCCGCGCGTTTGGACTCCCGTCCGTTTTCGAAGAGGACTCTCATCGCGTCGAATTTATTTCGCCTCCGCCGCAAGAGCAAAAAAAATTCGGCGGCATGATTGTCACATCGGATGCCGTTCATCCGCGTGTTGCGGGGCAGAGAACCGCAGGCGGGAGCGCTATTGTGCACACAAATCTGCCGGTTCCGATTCTGCCGGCTTCGGTTTCGCCGGTCTGCACTTCCGGCTGGACTGCATTGTCGAGCAACAGGGGACGATCGCTGGACCACGAGCTGACCCAGACCAGCCTGAATATGGATGGAAATTTTACGGACATCGGCAGCCGTTCCGTCGAACCGCTGGTTCCTGCCGCGCAGCCAAACAAAGGCAAAGAAACGGTCGAAATCGAACCCCGCGTCTCGCTGTTATCGAGTGCAGCTAACGACTCGGCGCAAATGACGCTCAAGGCGGTGAACTTCGATGTCGAGACCGAACCGGGGACCGATTCGGCAGAGCAGAGAATGATCTCACCGACGACGATTGGCCTCAGCCTCGGTGTGCTGAGTCTGATCGGCTTGGCACTGCGATGGCGAATGCGCGTACGTGTTGTAAGAACGGTCTAATCATCGGATCGGCCGGGATTCACCGAGTCGACTTCCTTCCATTTCGGAAAATCCGGTTGTGCCGTCTGCACGCGGTTGCGCGCATCGCCAAGTTCCGAACGGACGCTTGTGCGGCCCTCAACGATTCCACATTTCCGGCGATTGGCACCAATTCCCGCTCGGCAGACGTCGCGGAACCACTTGCTCGTTGCCGTGACCTATTACTTCAGCAGATCGGTTGCCGGCCGCCTAAGAATTCCGCTGCCGAAGAAAGGAAATGAGCACAATGACGTAGGATCCTGGGAGTCGGCTGAGCGTCGATGACTTGCACTCGGTCCTGGAAAGCATCGAGAAGCTGGATGCGGCAAACAACCGCGAGACGGAACGGTTGGAACTGGCGGTTCCCGCGGAAGTCACGACCGCGCGGGGAAACACCATTGCCGCTATGACGCGCGAAATCAGCCGCACCGGCATCGGGCTGCTGCACCGAGGTTCAATCTGCCCCAGAGAAGTAACCGTCAAGATGGCCAGTGAGACGCGCGAGTTCACCTATCAGGTGATCATCGAATGGTGCGACCCCTGCGAGAACGGAATGTTCATCAGCGGCGGCTCGTTCCTCCGCAAGTCGGAGCAGTAAGAGGAAAGGATGAAGGTTGAACAATCTTCTGATTCTGCCTTCTTCCTTCCTCCCTCAACCTTCCTCTGTCAGTTTGGTGAAAGCCTGCCGGTCGTAGGCGTCGCCCTCAGCCGCTCCACGGCGTCGACTTCAAGTTCTGTAATTCCGTTGACGCGGCGCATTCATCCTGCTCGATACACCCGTAAGAGCCGATCCGCCGGTCGAAATGAGCCGGATTGCGCAAACTTGGAAAGCCGATGCTGTCGAGATTCTACCAAAAACAGAGCAGGACTATCCTGTGGGTTGTGGCGCTGTCGTTTCCATTTCTGGTCATGCAGGCGGAGTCGCTAACGACGAACAACGACATCGAAACTTGGCTCCCAGGTGAATCGGACGTCCGAGTCGCCTACGAAGAATTTAAAGAGCAGTTCGGCGGCGAAGAGATCATCCTGATTGGTCTGGATGTCTCGGCGATTGACGAGCGACTCGTCGAAGCAGTCTGTCGCCGGATCGAGCGGTTGACGGGAATCCGCAAGTGCTGGTCGCCGGGACGACTGCGGGCGGTGATGGCCGAGCTCGGGGTGTCGCACAAAGTGATCGACCGGCGTCTGCGCCGGCTGGCCGTTTCCGAAGACGGACGGTTGATCGGCCTGATCGCTCAACTCTCCGAGATGGGCCTGGAAGACCGCGCCGGGACGGTCGGGAAAATCCGCGAGCAGCTCCAGTACTGTCAACTTCGCGGGAACGATGTTTGTTTGGCCGGTTCACCGGTGCTGATTGCCGAACTCGACCGGCTCGGCAGCCCCAAACAAAACAAGCGATTCTTCCTGGTCACGCTGCTGATCAGCCTGATACTGCTGTTCGCGATGACCCGTCAGTGGAAGCTCTCCTTCGCGATTCTCGGACTCACCATCTGGGCCATCAACCTAACGATGACGACGGTCAAGCTTGCCGGCGGCGAGATGAATTTCATTCTGGGAGCGCTGTCGGTGATGGTGATGGTCTTTACGCTGGCGATCATCATTCACCTGTTGCATTACTACCGGGCCGCATGGGGAGAAAAAGACCCGCTGGCCGCATCGCTGCGGCGGGCCTGGAAACCGTGCGTTCTGGCAACGCTGACAACCGTCCTCGGGCTGCTGTCGCTGACCGTCAGCGAATTCGATCCCGTGCGGCAATTCGGCTATGCCGCCTCGGCTGGTTCGTTGATCGCGCTGCTGGTCGGACTAGGACTGACGCCCGCACTGCTGACACTCTGGCCCGATCAGTCGGTACGGAGTGTGGAGTCGCTTTCGTGGTTTTCGCGGGCCGCCCACGGGATGCTGGATCATAGTCGATCCGTGGCTGTTTGTGCCGGATTGCTCGTGGTTGTGGCGGGGTTGGGGTTGGCCCGAATCGAATCGAAAATCGATCCGCTGGAATTTCTCCCCCAACAGAACAAGGTGTTGGTCGATCATCGCCGCATCGAGAAAGAACTGACGAACGTCGACTCGATCGAAGCGGTCGTCGATTTTGGAGACGACGAGCGGACGTTCGGCAAAAAACTCGACGAGATCCGCCGGCTGGAGGCGATCATTGCCGCGCATCCCGCGGTGCGACACACGATGTCGGCGGCGACGTTTCTTCCCGAAGAACTTCCAACGAATGCATTCACCGCCGCCGCGATTCTCGGCAAGGCCCGCTCGCGACAAGGCAAGCACAGCGATTACATGGCCGAAGACGGGCAGGTCTGGCGGATCTCGGCCCGCGTCAGGCCGAACACCGTCATTTCGCGATCGCAAACCTTCGTCGACCTCAGCCGGGCGACCAGCGGCGCACCGATTCGCTTCACCGGCCTTGCGCCCCTGTTGGATCATGCCCAAAGCGCGATCTTCGACGGCTTCTGGGAAAGCTTCAGCATGGCGTTCGGCGTAATCACCGTGGTCATGGTCCTCTCACTACGGTCGATTAAAATGGGGCTGTTGGCGATGATTCCCAACCTGACGCCGATCTGTATCGTGTTCGGAGTTCTGGGCTGGATCGGCTTTCCCGTCGACATCGGCATGATGATGACGGGCAGCATTGCCTTGGGAATCGCCGTCGATGGCACGTTCCATTTCCTGGTTCGATATCAAGAACAGCAACGACACACGAACGATTCTGCTCAGGCCGCCCGCAGCGCGCTGCTGCAGACCGGCGCACCAATCTT
>CAUZTK010000048.1:0-16328 GCA_963582395.1 Planctomycetota bacterium
CATCCAGGTGGCTTGAGAAAAATCAGAAAAACGAGAGGGCCACGGTGGCCTCGCCGCAACCGCCCGTGCCGTCTCAACTGGCAGGGTATCCTCAACAGCAGGTTCCCGCGAATCAGGCGCCTGTACCCTATCCGCAGCAGCAACCGGTTCAGTACCCGCAGCAGCAACCGGTTCAGTACCCGCAGCAGCAACCGGTTCAATATCTGCAGCAGCAACCGGTTCAATACCCGCAACAGCAACCGTTCCAGTATCCACAACTGCCGGGTGTGCCCTATCCTCAACAGCCGATGCCGGCGTATCCGCAGCAACCGATGGCGTACCCACAACCCGGCATGCCCTATCAGCAACCGGAAACACCGCCTGGCCAGGATGCTGCAGTTGTTCCAGAACTGCCGATTCGATTGCCTTCGCCGGAAACCACGGGGGCTACGGATCCCCCCACTCCCGTGAAAGTCGCACAAAACGGCGAGAACTCGGACAATTCGAGTGCCGGGCAGGATCCCTCGACGTTTGCGGCTGACGTTCTTAAGAACTTCAGGCAGCGACTTCCCGGTTCATAACGAACGAGCCGCTCATAACGAACGAGCCGCTTGTCATTCGGCTGTTGGATTTCCAACGGTCACGTTTTGGGATGGCGGAGCTCCCGCTGAGCCATCGAGAACACCGGTCCGGCGGCTCTCGTAAAGAGAACGTGAACTCTCGCGATCTCCGTACTCAACACCCTGTCCTGCAAGGACATAAGAATTCTCGACAGGATACTCCCTGTCTCAATCTCCGTCCGTGGCAAATCGATTCTGTGATTACGGTCAGGTCGTCATGGGCAGCATGCACAGAGCGCGATGCCGACGTGTTTTAGCCGAGACACTTGTTTGTCGCATTCGGCTGAATGAGAACAACGGTACTCTGCCATCGTGAGCTGGTTTTGAGCGGCGCTGTCATTCCGCTCGTTGGTGCTGCAAACCGAGGGGAGACAGCGTATCTTATCCTTCCGTCCCCTCAGCGAACAAATCGTAGATTTTTCGAGTAAGGAGTTTTCAGCCGTGACCGATGCCAACGAACAGAAGCAACGATATCGAGAGTTCTTGGATTTACTTCCGCTGACGCTCGAATTGGCGGGATTGCCTAGAAGTGGCAGTGGAAAATACTTCACCGAAGAACAGATCGAAGCCCGCATCTTCACGGTAAAGCATGCGTTCAAGGCGTCACGTCAAGTGGCCCGTGAGTGCATCAAGCGTTGAGTTCAGCCGACCAACAAACGACAGAACCATCATGATCGGGCCGATTGTGCGAAGCGTAAACTTCATTTTGTTTATGAGTCTTCCGCAGACGTTATAGTCCTGCGCACCCGTGTGCCGAAGAGACATTTGTTGCGCTGACTCCCCGTCGGCATGAATCGGCCCGAAGAGTGAAGGATCGTTCGTAGCGAGAACGTCCTGCTGTGCTCCCGATCATTCCAAAAGGTTCGAACACGATGGCAAACGATTCAGAAAACGGTACCGAATTGGACGTCGAACGCCGCGGTGATGGCCGACGGAAACTGTCAGACCGCCGCACGGACGGGGCGACCACTGACCACAGCGGACCGGAACACCGCAAAACCAGCCGCAGAAAGGTCGAGCGACGTCGCCAGATCGATCCGACCACTTGCGAACGGGACTACACGACCGACGAAATCGAGTTCATGACGGCCATGGACGATTACAAGCGGCGTAGCGGTCGACAGTTTCCCACCTGGAGTGAAGTTCTCGAGGTCCTGCGCGCCATGGGGTACCGCAAAGTCGCCGAACCGAAAGAGCTCAAGTTCTGAAGACCGGCCAGAGCGGCGGCGAAGCGACAACCATAACCCCAGCCGTGCAGAAGCGGGGTGGGTTAGTTTAGCTGACGACCGAACGTCATGATCGTGATGTCGTCGTTCTGGGGACGACCGTTGGCGTGACGACGGACGTCCGCCAACAAGGCTTTGCCCAGTTCGTCTGCTGTTGAGATCGAGTTCACCACAAAATCACGCATCCGCACCAGCGTGTAGAGTTCCCCTTCAGGGTTCATGGCTTCGTCGACACCATCGGTAAAAAAGACAAACATCTCCCCCGGTTCGATGCTGCGCTTGATGACCTCATAGGGAAAATCTTCAACCACGCCGATCGGCAGCCCGATCGCCTCTTCGTCAAACTCTTCGACCGTCCCGTCAACTTTACGAATCATGGGCGACATGTGCCCGGCAATCACCAGAGACATTTCGTTCGCCTTCAGGTCGATGACAGCCAGTAGATAGGTGACAAATCGCCCTTCGACGGCATTGACGCACATGTGATTGTTAATGGCAGCGCAGGCCTGGCCGACGTCGTCTACGAAGGCCATGGTGTTTTGGACGCAGCTTGCCATGCGCGACATGATCAATGCTCCGGGAACGCCCTTGCCAGCCACGTCTCCGAACGAGAGGCAAATCTTATCCTCTCCGAGTATCATCGCATCGTAATAGTCGCCGCCCACAGCCTGGGCCGAGTCGTAGGATGCGAAAAAGTCCCAGCCCGGCATTTCCGGCAGTTTCTCCGGTAGCAACGCTCGTTGGATGCCGCGGGCAACCTGCATTTCGCTGTCTTGCTTCTGTTTCTCCATGTAAGAGACCAACAACCGCGCACCCTCATACGACAGAGCGGTCTGTCCGGCGACGGCCATCAGCAGTTGAAGGTCGTCGCTGGTGAACTGGTTCAGCGGATTGAGCGAATCGATATTGATGATGCCGGTCGGCTCGCCCTGCAGGTTGAGCATGGGAACGCACATCATCGACCGGATGGACAGGTCCGCAATCGACTCACTCTGATCAAACTGCTCGTCGCCGACGGCATCGGCCGAAAGGATGCCGCGCTTCTCCGAAAGCACCTTGTTGACGATGGTGCGGCTGAGCTTGACCGTCGCGTCTTCTTCTTCGCGACGGTGCTTCATGGCACGAGGAATCATGGTGCCGCTCTCGTCGTCCTTGAGCAGAACACAGCCCCGGTCGGCGTAGGGGAAAATGTCGAACAGTGTATCGAGCATCTTCGGCAGGATATTTTCCGTTTCGACTGTGCCGGCCAGGCTGCGGCTGATTTCCAGCACGGCCTTCAATTTGGCCTCTGGCTGAACGTCGAGGATCCCATAACCGCCGGCATTCTCGGCCTGGCCGAGAATCGGGGGAGGCGAGTGCTCATCGCCACCGATTTCAACGGTCGCCATGATTGGAACACCGGTAGGTGGCGGCGGTGCCGACCGCCTGTCGTCTTCAAACCGCAGCAACAGCGGTCCCAGCTTGATCCGATCGTCGTTCTTGATCGTGATCGGCGTTTCGATGCGTTTTCCATTGACGAAAGTGCCGTTCCCGCTGCCCAGGTCTTCCAGAAGGTAGGTGTAGCCTTCCCTCACCAGCCGGGCGTGCTTTCGGGAGAGCATACTCGATTGAAACTGAATCTGGCAGTCAGGATGACGCCCCAGCACCGTCACGTTCTCAGTTAAGGGGTGCTGAATTGCCTTGCCATCCTGCAGTTGCATAAGCCTTGCCATGTTCGTTTTTCCGAGAGCGTTGGTCGTCCCACGAACGTTCCCATACAAGAATAGGTTTCCTGATTGATTCTACGACCCGGCTGGAGAGCGTGCAACTTCTGTCGTCAGGGGAATCAGAGCGACCGAGGGCCTTTCGTGTCACGGCGGAATTGCAGTGTCATTACCACAGGCAGCTCAGCTTCCCAGATCGGCGGTGGTACAAACGATGGGAGACCGTTTATGAAATGGCTGCACCCGGTGATTCAGCCGACGCCGAAAATCGTTTCGACGTTGCCGCGAAGCACGAGCCGGCCGAGTTCAATCGATCGCTCTTCCGACCAGCCCCGCTCGACGACGAAATCACGGGCCAGCACACCGGCCAGAATACGGCGATACATGCGAAATTTCGGCAGAGCAAATTCGAGTTTGTACATGTCGCTGTAGTACCCAATCTGCTTCGTTTTGGGAACCGCCTGCAGACGGCTGCGGCAATCCAGTTCGATGTAGGCCGGAATGTTGGAATACCACCAATGTCCGTTCGTCACAACGTTCGGGAAAATCCAACTGTAGCTCACCAGTTCCTGGTTGCTGGTCTGTGCCAGCACCGAAATCGGAAAAATCACCTGCGGGAATGCGTTGAACAACCGCCGATACTCGAACAGCGAGCTCCGCATATCGAACAGGTCTTGTCCTTGATAAACGCCCTCTTCATAAACGTGACGGTTGACGCCGATCATCAGGTCGAACGGCAACCGATACTCGGCGCACATTTCGGCAAGTGTCCAGAAGACGAAGCAGGAGGCGGTTCGGACTTCGTCGGCAGTCAGTTCTCGGCCGGAGAGCAGCGACTGAACGACAGCTTCGGCAGAGACGCTTTCGACCGAAAGCGGCCGGAAACCAGGCGGCAGCGAGATGGCGCAGGCCCGCGCTCCGTGGCTCGTAAAGTGATCGAAAAGCCGGCCGATGGCGATCACCAACGACCGAGCATCGTACGGTTCTTGGCCACTCGCTTGTGCCAGCCGCTGTTGCGTTTCCGGTTTGTGCAGATGGAAGACCAGGTCGTCGGTTCGCAGACAGGGAACGTAGCGGGACGAATCGAATCCTTCGAGCGGATCGTCGAAGTCGTTCGTCAAAAATACTTGCTCCAGCCCGCTTTGTTTCAAGACCTGGTCTTCCCAATCGGGCTGCGACATTTTTTCGACGGCCCGATCGTACAGCGACTCCCAGTTTTCCGTTGTGATTCTCTCGTCAGTAAAATCAAAAAACTCCCGGCACATCTCTAACAGCCAATCGAGCTGAATGGTGTTTTCGAGTTCCCCGAGCTTCGTTATCAAACGTCCGACTTTTTCCTTCGGGTCCAGCCCCGGTTCCTCAATCTTGGCACGCGGCAGGCCGGCAGAGTGTGCCAGTTCGGTGTAATAGTGGTATCCCATAATGTCGGCCAGTGTGGTCGAGGCCGGGGCATGCGGGTCGATGTGGGTGTGAGGATCGATGAGGACCAGTTTTTCAAGTTCGTCGAGGATGCGGATCCTGAGTTGCTGCGACATGGCCGTTGCGCGTCCAAAGAGGGGTAAAAAACAATTAGCCGCCAATGTGCGGTTTGGCGGCTGAAGGAGCGGAGTTCAAGTTGGCCGGGGTTGTGTGACGGCGTCACGGCCCGGTGTCTGCGCTGGCGATGATTTTGTCGGCTTCCACGATAGGAGGCGGCGAAAACGTGGCCAGGCTTTGCCCGTTCTTGCCGTTCCAGACGCGGAGCACACCGTCTTGCCCGCCGCCGATAACAATCGACTCGTCCCGGGCACAGGCTGCGGAGTACATGAAGTCGGTCCCGCCGGAGAAGGTCCGTTCATTTTTTCCGTTCGATGCCGTGAACAGCCTGACGGTCTTGTCGCCCGCACAACTGATGAACCTGTCTCCGACGCCGATGTAGTGCAGCGACGTCACCTGTTTGTTGTGAGACCCGATTGTGCGGCGCTGCTCGCCCGTGACAACGTTCCAGACTTTAATGGCGTTGTCGGCGCCGGCACTGACGATGGATGTTCCGTCGGCTTTCCAGCTCACGTCGAGCACGTGATGTGTATGGCCTTCGAAGGACCGGATGTGTTTGCCGGTGCCCACATCGAATGTTTTGACGAATTTGTCGGTGGCGCCGGAGACGATCATTTTTCCATCACGGGAGAACTGTAGTCCTAGAATGGTGTCGCTGTGGGCGTCTTCGATGGTCCGCACAAGCTCTTGTTTCTCGACGTCCCAGATCATCAGTTCTCCGTTGCGCGACGGGTCGCCGCCGCCGGTTGCCAACAACTTGCCGTCCTGGCTGAAATCGAGCGCCAACACCCGGTTGACAAAGGGGGAACTGCCCAGATCAAGCGGGGCGTCTTTGGACGGACCAAGCTGACCGATCAGCTTCCACTCTGGGTTGACGCTCCAGGAGGCGGCCGACTTGTCTTCCGAGCCGGTCACGACAACGTGATTCAAACCGAACGCCAGCGCACCGATTGGCGCAGCATGTCCGTCGAAGACGTCAAGCTGCTTGCCGGTATTGCCGTCCCACAGATGAAGAAAATTGTCGTCACCACCGGTGACGAACTGTTTTCCGTCTGCCGAGAAGGCGACGCTGCGGATCGGTTTCTCGAAGGTCTTTTGTTCTTCGGTCACCTTTTTGACTTGTTCGTCGACTTGCTTTTGATCAGCCTGCTCCTTCGCCTTTTGCTGCTTGGCTTGTTCATTCTTTTGTTTGGCTGTCTGAATCGCTTTGCTCGCCAATTCGAGACCGCGGGCGGTCTGCACTTGTGAATTGGTCGCCTTTTTGACGGCATCGATCAGTGCCTTCAGGGCTTTGTCCGCATCAGCTTTGGCCTTGGCAGTGGCTTTCGATTTCTCGCCAGCAACCTTCAGATCCGCCTCGGCCTTCTTTTGAGCCTGTTGTGAAGCCTGGATGGCAGCCTGCACATCGGCGAGGTCTTTGACCGCAACAGACAGTGCTTTGGCGGTCTTCTTCGCTTCCGAGTCAACACTGGCGAATGCTTTGTCGGCTGTTGCTTTGAACTCAGCCGTTTTTTTTGCGACAGCGGCGACAGCCTCGGCGGCTTTCTGAGATTTGGTGAGGAGATCCTTTAGGTCTTTGTGATCAGGTTCGGCGGCTGCCGCTTTTCCGACCTCGATGGCGGCTGTGGCGGTGGTCTGGGCAGCGGATGCGGTGTCCGCCGCCAGTTTATCGGATTTTGCTTTTCGTTCCGCGGCGGCCTTTTGGATTACAGCCGCTGCGGCCGACTTCTTGGCGGCGGCGTTTTTGGCTGCCGTGACCGACTTCACCTTTGTGGTGTTTTCGGCGAGCTGCTTGACGGCGGTCTCACGGTCCTGTTTGGCCTTTGCCGTTGCTTCGGCCGCAGCCTTGATGGCGGCTGCGGCATCGGCGACTTTCTTGGTTCCTGCATCAGACTTGCTCTTTGTTTCCGAGAGTGCCTTCTCGGAAGCCGCTTTGGTTTCTTTGGCCTTTTTGGCGGCGGCTGTTCGATCTTTGAGGTTCTTATCGCTGGCCTTCTGTTCCGCATCGGCCGTCGACACTTGTTGCTTTGCGATGGTTTGTTCTTCGGTCCAGTCAATCAATTGGCGCTGCGCCCGGACGTTGCCCTTGAATTCAACTTCCTGTTTACCGTCTTTGGCCGTCCAGAGCTTGCCAACGTTGTTCGTGCCGACGGAGACGATCTTGGCACCGTCGGGTCGTGCAGCGACGTCGGCAACGGGCCCGCCG
Organism: Planctomycetota bacterium; assembly: GCA_963582395.1. Lineage (GTDB taxonomy): Bacteria > Planctomycetota > Planctomycetia > Planctomycetales > Planctomycetaceae > CAUZTK01. Next base: position 7,271 of record CAUZTK010000048.1, read on the forward strand.
TGATTCATCGAGCGGATCTGTTTTCCGTTGTTGATGTCCCAGATTCGGACCGATCCGTCTTCGCTGCCGGAAACAACTTGAGCGCCGGCAGGCAGGAGCAGTGCCAGCGATGTGACCGGCTTGCTGTGACCTGTTAATTCTCGCAGCGGTTTGATGACGGCTGGATCGTCGTCGCCCTTGCCGTCGTCTTGCTTCTTGTCGCTGTCAACCGGTTTCGGTTTGACGATCGGATAAGCCCACACGCGAATGGTGTTATCGGCTTCGGCAGTCACGATTTGGGTGGCCTGTTTGTTGACGATGACGTCGTTAATGGCTGCGGGCGTCTGCAACTGACCGGCGGGCGAACCATCGGCCACCTTCCAGACGCGGATAGTCTTGTCGGCAGAAACAGAAAAGAGCGTTCCTTCTTCGGCGATTTTCTTATCCAAGGCCGCTTGTGCTTGCAGTGCAGACTTCAGCGCAGCTTTGGCAGTTTCGAGTGCCTTTTCAGCGGCTGTTTTGGCGGCGATGACCTGGTCCTGTTTGGCTTTGATCTGCTCGGCGGTCAGTTTTTTGTCCTGCTGTTTCGGATCGAACCGTTCCTCGGTTTCAAGGGCCGAACCGAGCTTCTCTTGAGCCAAGCGGATGTTGGAGACGGCCGAGCGAACCTGGTTGTCGGTCTGCGTTTTCTCGGTCGTGGTGGGCCAGAAGTGCAGACCGGTGACCAGTTCGGAATGACCGTCGAGTGTTTTGCCCGGGTTGCCGTCTGTCATGTTCCAGAGCTTGATGGAATTGTCCTGGGAACCGATCGCGGCCCATTTTCCGTCGGCGCTGACGGCGACGGCGCTGACCGGTGCAGCGGACGAAAATTGATGTTTTCGGATCTCGGAGGATCGCTTCCAGAGCTTGACGACGCGGTAGCCGCCGGAAGCAATGATTGTGCCGTCGGAACTGAAGGCCAGCGAGTTGACGAAGTCCCGATGGGCTGCTCCGCCGGGATACATCGGTTTGTCCTCAAAATCAATTTCACTGAGATTTGGGTCCCGCAAGCGGGCGATTTCGCGGGCACTTAAGAGGTCGTAAACGTTGATTTGGTTCGCACGTCCGGCTGCGGCGAGGTTCCCCCAGGGCGAGATAGCGACACTGTAAATGGCGTTCATTCCGGCAGGAAGCGGCCGCCAGTTCACCACCTCGGTCTGCGCTTCGGACCCCTTGGTGGCTCCTTCCAGAATCCACTGCCTCAGCAATCCGAGCTGCTTCGGCGTTAAGGCCACAGCGTCGACTTGGTTGGGCAGGGGCGGCATTGCCGGCTTCTTGGAGCGAGCCGCAGCCAGGTAGATCAAGCTTTTTTCCGGCTGTTTGGGGACGACCGCCGCACCACGTTTGCCTCCCTTGAAAATGCTCTCGACATCTTCAAGGATGAATTTACTTTCATCGACGGCAATATTGTGGCAAGCGACACAGTTCGCATCGAGAATCGGCAGGATGTCGCGGATAAAATCAACCGGCCGGCCAAGCTTGACCGCTTCTGGCTCGATTGGTTTTGTCTCGGCGGGCTTCTTGTCATCGGCCCCCTCCGTGACGATTGCGGAGATCAACAACCCACAAACGACGACCAACAGGCTCGCGATTAGCTTTCGCATCGGACCACCTTCGTGTGATAAAAAAAGCGGAACTCGTCAGCTGGAGAAAACGTTACCAACGGCCGGTTATTTCGAAACTTTCAATGTGATTGCGGAATCGACGGCGGCTTGGCCTTCGAATTGCATCGTACCCCGGACCACCAGATTGGGTAGCGTACCCAAGGTGGCGTCCCCGGCCGCCTGGATCACCAGAACGCCTTCGTTTTTGTCGGCGGGAACGGTGACCGCCTCGGCCGTCACCCCTTTGACGCCGGGAACATGAGGCAGCCTGAGCGTGACGGGACCCTGAAACCCATTGATCCGCTTGAGGGTCACTTTGACTTCAGTTTTTGCACCACGTTTCAGCGCGCCCCCATTGGGGACCGATAGGCCGAATGTGGCCGGGCCTCGCTTGACCCGGATGATAATCGGGGTCGAGGGTGGGGCGATGTCGATGTTCTTCGGCTTGGCGGCGTTGGCGGCGTCGCTGGCCCGTTTGTCGGCCACCTTCTTGGCCGCGTCGGCTGTCTTGGATTTTTTCTCGGCCTGTTTCGCCCTGTTTTCAGCTTGGGCCTTGGCCTCGGCGGCTGTCTTGGAAGCGGCTTCGGCAACCGCGAAAACTTTGACGGCAGCGGCTAACTCATCGGCCGCCTTTTTAGCAGCGGCCTTGGCCTGGGCGGCTTTCTTTTCGGCCTGCTTGGAGGCGGCCTCGGCCTTGGCGGCTCTCTTTTCGGCGGCCGCCTTGGCAGCCTGGACCTTTTTCAGGGCAGTGAAGGTTTCGTCGGCTTTCTTGTTGGCGGCATTGCGCTGCTGAACCACTTTCTCTGCCGCCGTTTTTGCCGTCTGCAACACTTGGGCTGCTTCGGCCTGCGCGGTTTTCGTTCGCTCAACCAACGGGAGATTACGTCGGTAGGCAACCTGTCCCTTCGTTTTTAGGTACACGGTGTAGTTGCCCACCATCGCGTTGTTGTTGACGAAGATCCGCAGCAATTGCTCGTTCTTGCCCTTGTCGATCGGCTTGTTGGTGACTTGGATATTGGTATTTTTGGCAATCCCCGTGAAGGTCAGCGTGACGTTGTTGTCGAACCCGTCGCGTTTGGCAAGCTTGACCGGCACTAGAATTTGCCGGCCCTGGTTGACTTCCACCCGCGCGACTTCGGTCGTCACCTGGAAGGGCGCCTTTTCCTTGAGAACGGAAAGGCCGAGAGTTCGGGCCAGACGCGAGAGCGCCGGAATGTTGGCGCCCGCGTTCCAGACAATTGTGGCGAAGCGAGCCGGTCGGATCACATCTTGGGCTGCCGCCTGCCGATGGTCCTGGGCCTTTTTGAGGGCAGCCTGGGCAGCGGCCAGCTTTTTCTGGCCTGTGGTTTTCGCGTCGGTCGCTTTTTTTAGCTTCTGCTCGGCGGCTGCGACCGCCTTTTTCGCCTGCTCAACTTTTCCCTTCAGCCCTTTGTCATCCAGGTTTTTTTTGGACTCTGTTTCGGATTTTTGCAGAGCCTGCTGGGCCTGTTGCAGGGTATCGGCCACCTTGGTCAGCGGCGGATCGAGTTTGGTCAGAGCGTTGGTTGCCGCTTTCACTTCGGACTGAGCGGCGGTCTCGGCCTTGATCTTTTCACGGTCTTCGATGCGCCCTTTGCCGACGACGCGAATCGAACCGGCCCATTCGGGGGCGTCCTCGGCCGCTGTGAAAATCAGCGGCGCCCGGGATTGCTTCGGACCGAGTCTGGCCCCGATGCAGGTGACGCCCTTGGGCAGCCCCTCGGCACTGACCTCGATCGTTCCGTCATAGCCGTCGCGGCGAAAGACCATCACGTCGACCAGGAAGTTGTCCCCTTTTCGCAGGCCGATCGACCAGGCCCCATATGTGTTTGCGTTTCCAACCAACGGCGACTTCGGCAGCGAAATCAGACGAAAATCGGGCTGCTCCTTGCGGATCGACAACCGGTACACAAGATTCGGACTGCCGCGCGTCTCGAAATAGTTGTCGCGCAGGACGATTCGATACGTGCCGTCAGCGGGGATCTGGAAACGGTAAATCGGGTCGTCGGTATTTGTATCGAAGAGGTTGCCGGCAAGGTTTTCGCCGTTGTCGTCCTGTCGGGTTAGCTGTTTGACCTGCTCAACGCCGGCGTCATTCTTTGTGATCTGGTACAGCACGAATAAGGGATCCACTGTGGTCCCGCAACGCTGGCCGAACACCTCGATATAGTAGATCTCCTGCGACTTGGCCTCGAAATTGACGTAGTCCTCGTCGCCCACGGCCTGAAACTGTCCGACAAACTCGGCCGGAACGGAGATATTCTGAGACTGGGCCGGATGATCGTTCGGCTCATGCTCGACGACGACGGGGGCGGTCGCCAGATAGATCAACACCGGGTTCGAGTTTCCGGAGGGAGATTGATGGACGTATGAAATTGCGTCGATGCCCGATTCGACGGGGGTCAAATGGTCGATGGACTGCAGCGTGGAGCCTTCCTGGGGAAGCGAAATCGAGACTTCGAGCTTTTCGAGGGGGCGTCCGTCGAGGGTCACACCAGCCGATACTCCGCCGGGCAGGTTACGGCCGTAAAGCGTGTACTTGCCGGTGCTGCCAGGCAAACCCGAAATCGGAATGACGAAATCAATGTGAGGCGCGGTACCGACCGAGAGGCGGTACGTGTATTCGTTCCCACCTCCGTAGACGGAATCGTACAGCTTTACAAAATAGGTCCCGTCGGCGGGGAGGCTGATGTCGACCAGGGGATCCCGTCGGACATTGTCTCGGCCGAAGCCAAGCCGCCGGCCGTTGGAATCGTAAACTTCCAACGTGGCGGTCAACCGCGAGTCGATTCGCCGCGCCAAACAGGTTGCAATGATTCGCTGGCCCTGTTTGCCGTCGAACTTAAAGTAGTCGATGTCGGCCCCGCCGACCGAACCGTTGACGACCTGATTGAGCTTAATTTCAGCCGCCTGCGCGGGGGTGTTGTTCCCCTCTTTTTCGCGCGATTCCTCGCGGTCGCCGACGACGAATGTCCGTGGATTGCTCATGCCGAACAGCCCAGCGGCGCGAACTTCATATAGGCCGGGTGGAACGTTTTCGTCGATGGAGACGAGGAACGTGTTCGTCACGGAGAACTTCTTACCGCCCGACTCCCGCATCTTTGGGGCCGCTTTGAGGCCCGCATGGTTGAAATAGAGCCGGTCGACCTCATCCAGATCAGTCCCGCTGGTCAGTTTCAGTTCAAGGGTGGTTCCGGCCTGACCTCCGGGTGGAAAGATGGAACTGAGCCGCGTCTGAGGCAATTGTGCCGGCAATTCGGCTGCGAAGAACGTCACCAAAACAGTCGCAATTGCCAAGCCAAACGTTCCAATCCGCGAGATTTGCGCGGAGCACACTGCAAGTCGAATACGTCGCATGACTTCCCCCCCCTTACAAAATGCGATCCGTCCCCGGGCAGCCAATATAAATTGAACAGCTTATTCCACCAGCCGACAAGCACGAAGGCTTTCGGCGGTCAATATCGAAGGTGTGCTGGTTGTGGCGTGAAAACAACAGGCAGGAACGAAACTCCCTCCATCATAACGATCACAAAAGGGAGATCGAAAGCAGAAAGTAGGACGCCACGGCAAAATTCTAGAATACCGCTGGCCATAAACTACAGGAATTAACAGGCTATTAAGGCACCAGCAATCTAAAAGTACAAACCGATTGCGGACAAGCACGTTGCCGGTCCGCAATCAGCAATAGTTTTTGTTTTGCAGTGCCAGTCCGGTTTGGCCCCTACATGGCCGAAACACGACGCCCTAAGGGCGTTCACTCCAATGGCAAATCTCCAGCGCGAGCTGAGACCGGAGTTCATTTAATGGTTGAACAGAAATTCCTTCGTGTTGATCAACGCCCAGACAATATCTTCGTAGGCCACTTTGAGCGACTTTTCGTGTCTGGCGATGTGCGCCAAGGCGATCTTGAATTCGTCCGCTTCCGGTTCACGCGAATAGACCCAGCGATACAGTTCCCTCACTTTTTCCTCGGTCGATCGGTCTTTGTCGCCGGCCATTTTGGCGGCACGACCGGAACCGTCGGCGATTTTCGACTGCACTTCGTTGCTGTTGAGCAAGTGCAGGCTTTGAGCCAGGTTTGCTTCTTGAGAGCGCTCGCACTCGCAGGCGGTATCTCCCTGCGGCTGGCCGAATACCTTGAGGAAGTAGGGGCCTACGGACGGATCGGGCATTTGCAACGCACGCGTTCCCGCAGGTAGTCCGCTGTAGCTCTGTGTCGTTCCGGTGACCTGATGGAACGCATCGTAGAGCACTTCCGCCGAGAGCCGTTTGGGATAGTAGCGGGAGAAGTTCTGCTTGTCCTTCAGATTGAAATCGTTCGGCAGCGAACTGAGTTGATAAGTCCGCGACAGACAAATCGTGCGGATCAAATGTTTCAGATCGAAACCGCTGTCGATGAAATTCTGGGCCAAGTTGTCCAGGAGTTCGGGATTCGACGGTGGGTTGGTCTCGCGCATGTCGTCTTCCGGCTCGACGATGCCCCGGCTGAAGAAATGCTTCCAATAGCGGTTGACCAGCGCCCGGGCGAAGAACGGGTTCTCCTTGGCGCCCATCCACTTGGCCAGATAGATCCGAGGATCGCGGTCGGCGGGAATATCGTACGGGTCGCTGCCCAGACCGGCCGGCTTGAGGTTTTGGCCGTTCCGCGGGTTGCGGGCTGAGGCGGTCCCAATGTTGTGGAAAATTCGCTTCTCGTTGGGGCGCGGGCCGCCGGAGATTGACGTGGCGGCCAGATTCTTTTTCCCGACTCGGCTGAAGAAGGCCGAAAATCCATAATAGTCGTTCTGGCTCCACTTCTCGAAGGGGTGATGGTGACAGCGGGCACATCCAATTCGCAAACCGAGGAACAGTTGAGCGGTATCTTCGACCTGCTCGTTGTTTTGATCGACCTCGCGGTACCAGATCACCGCCGGATTAAAGGACTTGTCTCCGGAAGCCGTCAGGATCTGGCTGACAAACTGATCGTACGGTTTGTTCTCGTACAGGCTCGACCAAATCCACTGATAGAAGGCGAAGGTGCCCTCACGGTCTTCATTGCGGCGTCTCTTGTTCCGCAGGACCATATTCCACTTGTTGGCGAAGTTGTCGGCATAGGCGGGGCTGTCGAGTAGCCTGTCGATGACCTTGGCCCGCTTTTGGGTGTCCTTGTCAGCCAGAAAAGCGGAAGCTTCGCTTTCGGACGGCAGGGTCCCGGTAATGTCGATGGAGACGCGTCTGAGGAACGTGGCGTCGTCAGACAGCTCCGAAGGTGGAATGCCGAGCACGGACAGATTGTTAAAGACCGCTTCATCGACGAAGTTATTGGGTTTCGGCAGCGACGAAACGTCGGCCCCCAGCGGAATGCTCGCCCGAAACGTCGAAACCTGCCCCTGGTATCGCGCCATAATTGCCACTTCACCGGCCAAATCCAACGTCTTCACCGTACCGGTGGCGGTCGTTTCGGCCATTTCCGTGTCGTTGGCTTCATAGAGCGCCATACGGGTGACGTCTTCGATGCTTCCGTCGCTGTAGGTGGCCACGATGGTAATCTGCTGGTCGGACCCGCGGTCCATAATGCGGGTTTCCGGCAAGCACTTGATGCCCACCACAACCGGATCGTCTGCCTTTCCGTAGGGCATGCCCTGCTCGACCCAACGGTACAACATACGGTACTCGTAGCTGTCGAGAGCCATTCGCTTGCCGCCACCGTGCGGTGCCGTTCCCGATACCTTGCGGAGCAGCAGGCTTTGACTAGGTGAGGTCGGGAACAAACGCCTCCCCCGAGCCTCCTTAACCAGGAATTCGTAGTCCTCGTTTGGGTAGAAGCCCAAAAGCGAGAGCTTGAAGCCGTTCTGACCGCTCGCTTTACCGTGGCAGCCGCCGCTGTTGCAGCCAAGCTTGGTGAAGATCGGGACGATCTGATTCGAGAAGTTGATGGGAATCTGCTTGGTCAGCCCTAAGACGTGTACGTCAAGTTCCGCCCGATTCCCGTCGGTCCCAGTCGCAAATACTTTGGTCTGTCCGTCTTTTAAGGGGGTGATCAGTCCGGTGGCGTCAATTTCGACAATGCCCTGGGGAGTCGCCGAATACTGCACCTTTCGCGTCAGGTCTCTGAGCTGACCGCTCGAATAAACGCCGGTCACGTAGAGTTGCTGACGGGCGTCCCGTCCGCGAATGATGACCCCGCTGTTGGCGGCAAGCTTCGGATCGATTTCGATCGACTTCAGCGTTCCCGGATCACCGAGCCCCTGAGCTGGTTTGGCCGGCTCGGCAGACGAGGCGGATACGGCCACCAAAAACATCGAGGTGACCACTGCTGCGCTGAACACCACACGCATTGAACGGCTCATTCCTTCTCTCCCGTTTTGTTCGGTAGGTCTCTGCGGATTCGAATCTACCAATCCGTGGCCCGCAAAACGTCGACGTCAAGACGGTACGCTACATCAACATCAGGTATGCTTTCCCAATCACTTTGCCATACGACTCTTGTCTTAATCTCGTTCGCGGCAACCAAAATTCCTACAAAACCGAAATTGAGCATAACTGCGCCAATTCGACTCCACAAGGGCTGGTCTCAGAGATCACAACATATCAGCATTCGTTAGAATGTCAAGGGCCGGTGAGAATTGGGGCACACAGCGAGAGAAAACTCTCTGCTCACCGCTCAAACACCAGCCGGCTTACGCCGGCCGCTCGCCAAAACTGTGAGCGCCACCGGCAGTGGTTAGGATTACCGCATGTTAAGCGGATCGACGTCGATGACGAATTCCACATCTGTTGCCGACGGGAACCGTTTGCACGCCAGTCGCCAGAGTTGCTGAATCGGCCCGATTTGTTCGTGGGCCAGTTGCATGTGAAAACGGAAGTTGCGCCTGAGCCTGGTAATCGGTGCTGGCGCCGGCCCGAGGATTCTGACCGGCGAATCGGAGACAGCGGCCGTTTCTCTGAGCACGGCCGCCATTTCCTGGGCCCGGTCTCGAACGATCGATTCGCTCGGACCCCGCAGAATCACACGGGCCAGATGCTGGTACGGTGGAGCGAGTCGACTGCGGCGATGCTTCAGCTCTTCCTCCGCGAAGCCGCGATAATCGTGCTCGGCTGCTTTGAGGATCGCCGGTTCGGTGGGAGACGAGGTCTGCACCAGAACACGTCCGCCGCGCGTGCTGCGGCCGGTCCGTCCGGCGACCTGAGAGATGAGCTGAAAGGTCCGTTCGGCGGCCCGGAAATCGGGCTGATGCAAGATCGTGTCGGCATCGACGACTCCCACCAGTGTGACGTTGGGAAAATCGAGCCCCTTGGCGATCATCTGCGTTCCGAGCAAAATCTGGACTTGTTCCGCTCGAAATTGTTCGAGGGCGGCATCGTGACTGCCGTGTTTGCGCATCGAGTCGCTGTCCATCCGCAGTGTTTTGAAGGCGGGGTATCTGGCCCGGACTTCG